>CALGOI010000029.1 GCA_937959065.1 uncultured Ignavibacteriota bacterium
ATTAAAAGACGATTCTTTTTCATAATTAAATACTTTGTTTAAAATTATTACAAAATTCCTAAATAATAGTTCCCTATACTATACTCCATAATCTCCCAAAAAGTTACTATCTAAATAAAAAATACCATAATATAATATAAAATGGAAGTAGAATTACCAGTGAATATTTGTATATATATTGTAAAAATGAAGGCATTTTAATCTTATTGAAATCCGCAATGGATTTGACCATAAAGTTAGGTCCATTGCCGATATATGTCATAGCACCGAAAAACACGGCTGAAACGGATATCGAGACCAGGAATTGCGGATGAAGCTGTGTAAATGCAACAACATCATTAGGTTGAACGACATCCAGCCCGAATAAGCTCATAGAGACAGTGAGGAAATTCAGGTAAGTCGGGGCATTATCCAGGAAGCTGGTAAGGAACCCAGTAACAAAGAAGAAATCGCCGGGATGCGCCAGTCCGAGATTTTCGGCATTTTCGCTCAGGAGGTGCAATGCCGGTATCATAGTTACAAATATTCCGAAGAACAAAATCGCTACTTCGCGTATAGGCTCAAAGTTAAAGTTATTCAATTCCTTGATCTTTTTGGGAGTAAGCCTATATGATAAGAACGCAACTCCCAGCATAATTAATTCCCTCATAAAAATAGGTTCTGTAACAAACACCGCTCCGATGATGGCAAAAAGAAAGAGTATATTGTACCATCCGAGGAACTGGAAGCTGCCCTCTTCGTCCTTCATATCTTCCCGAGAGTCAGCAGGAATCCGCTTATAGTTGATATAATCAAAAATAAAGAACAGAATCAACAAATATGCGATCGTAATAGACCAGATGCCGATGAGGTGCTCTGTGACCCAGAAGAACGGCACTCCACGCAGGAATCCGAGGAATAGCGGAGGGTCGCCAATGGGCGTTAATGAGCCGCCGACATTACAGACAATGAATATGAAGAAGATAATGTGAAACGGTTGTATTCGGTATTTATTGAAATTGATAAAAGATCTTATCATAAGCATCGCGGCACCGGTGGTAGCGAAGAGATTAGAAATCACAGCTCCAATGGATAGAAAGATGAAATTCTTGAACGGTGTAGATTTCCCTTTTAAGCCGATGAAAATGCCTCCTGAGACGACGAACAAGCTGAACAAGAGACATATGAAGCTGATGTATTCATGAACGGAGTGCCACACCTCCATTGGCTCACCTTTAAAAATAAGGTAATATGCCAGAATAATAACCGATAATACAACGACAAGCTTGGGATAATTCTTGTGCCACCAGTGTGAAAAGAAGAAAGGCATTAAAGCGATGGCAAGCAATAGGAAGACAAACGGAAGAGCCAGTAATATATCAAAAAGCATTCGGGGTCAGCTGATTAAAGTTTTGTTGGTGTACCGGCAGGATGTTGAATTATTTCGCTCCTGTTCCGGGGTTTTGTATATAAAAGTTTTCTTTGTAAACCTCAAAATTCGTAATGACCTTCTTAACGCTGTTTTCGGTTATCTTCAGAAATGTGTTGGGCTGAATACCGATCCATACTATGAACACAAGGATAGGGATAATGCTTGCCAGTTCCCATTTGTTAATGTCTTTCATGTTACGGTTCTCCTCATTTTCGATTGGTCCGAGCATAACCCTCTGGTAGAGCCATAAGAGATAAACTGCAGCAAGAATAACGGCTGAAGTCGATATTATCACGTAGTAATTTGAACCGAGGTTTACTGAATTAAACGAGCCGATAAGCACGAGGAATTCTCCGATAAAGCCGTTAAGACCGGGCAAGCCGATGGATGAGAACACCACAATCAGAAAGATAACCGAAAAGACCGGCATAACCTTCATAAGACCGCCGAACTTTGCAATTTCTTTTGTGTGACGTCTCTCATAAATCATACCGACGATAAGGAATAGCGCACCTGTAGAAAGACCATGATTAATCATCTGGATAACGCTACCCTGCACAGCTTCTTGGTTAAGAGCAAATATTCCA
>CALGOI010000030.1 GCA_937959065.1 uncultured Ignavibacteriota bacterium
CTTCCCGTTTGCCAGGAATACCACGTTATCGTGACCATACTTTAGATGGAAAGATTCCTCCTGGCATATCCTTTCCAGTGCGCGGCAATACGGAGCGTACGACCCCTTCGAATTAGCTACCTGGTTGATTATAGCTCCTGCATCGATGAGCCACGCGATTATCGCGGTATCCGCCCATGTTACGGCAGGGTAGTTGAATACGTTAGAGTATTTCGATTTACCGGAGATAAGATCGTTTATCATTTCCTCACGCGGTTTGCCGAGTGTCTCGGCAGCGCTGTATAATAATTGCCCGTGACCCACTTCGTCCTGTACTTTCGCCATCAGGGCAAGCTTTCGCCTGAACCCGGGAGCGCGTGTTATCCATGTGCCTTCGGGCAGCGCGCCGATGATTTCGGAATGAGCGTGCTGTTCGATCATTCTTATCAACTGCTTGCGGTACTCATGAGGCATCCAGTCGTCCGGTTCTATCTTTTCGCCGGCCGCGATCTTTGCTTCAAATTCCGCCAGCTTTTGCGGGTCTTCTGCGTTGCCTTCTCCGTTGCCGGAGGGCTCGAATATATAGCCACCACCGTACATAATCTATTGTTTTATTTTAATTTATACGTCTATAATATATAACCATATATATGTAATAATAATTCATTAATTACTTAGAATAAATGATAAATGCCATATTAGAGTTTATTGAGTTTATCGAGTTTTTAGAGATTTTTTAACTTAAAATTTTGTCCTCGTTCCGCAAACTCCCGTTTGGGAACGGATTAACGGATGGGAACGAATTTTCAAATTCCGGGAACTCAAATAACGGATAAATTAAGCTTATGGAACAAAGGGGGGCAATATCAGTTTAAAGGATAACAAGGTAAAATCCTGTTGGAAAGGAGACCTAAAAATGAAGAAAATTAGAAAACAAAAAATAGAACAAAACGAAAAGAAATTCTTCGAGTACCAGGGCGCGGAATTAAAGAACGTGTACAAGAAGTATATATTGAGAGGATTAATATTCTCATTAGCGCTGCACGTGATAATAATCGGCGGGTGGTTAATATCGTCGATGAGCAATGATGCGAATGCCGAAAAAGAAGTCGAGCAAAAGACGAGGATCATCGAATTGACCGATATTCCTCCGATAACTCAAACCGAAGAACAGGTACAGCCGGAAGTGAAGCAGGAAACTAAGATCATTCCTAAAAAAGATCTTGAAGCAATTACCCCGGTTCCTGTGAAAAAGGACCTGTCTGAGATCAATACTACTAAAACACAGACAGAACTTGAGGAAATCAAAGGTACGGTCTCTAAAGACGGTGATGAAAACGGTATAACCG
>CALGOI010000031.1 GCA_937959065.1 uncultured Ignavibacteriota bacterium
GCCGTTCGTTATCCCGGATAAAGCAATTACCGCTATTTCTGTTGTACCACCGCCGATATCCACGATCATATTTCCATACGGCGCGAATACATCCAGACCGATACCGATTGCCGCTGCCATCGGCTCGGAGATCAAATACACTTCCTTCGCTCCGGCGTGCTCGGCTGTATCTCTTACTGCGCGTTTCTCGACTTCCGTTATACCGCTCGGTACACAGACCACGATCCTTCGGGCGGGCATCCAGTTTGAGCTGATCTGCTTAATGAATAACCGCAGCATTCCCTCGGCTATTTCAAAATCAGCTATTACTCCATCCTTCATCGGACGGATCGTGTTCAGTTCCTTGTGAACCCTTCCCATCATCTTCTTTGACTCATCACCTATCGCAACGATTTTCCTGGTACCCACATCAAATGTCACTATCGACGGCTCATCTAATACAATTCCCTTACCCTTCATATATATAAGGGTGTTAGCTGTCCCTAAGTCGATAGCTATGTCGTTTGAAAACATCCCGAATAAACCCATGTTCCTGATTCCTTACAGTATAACGTTATTTTTAAAATTCTTTATATGCTTTTACAAAAATTCTTGACAAACATTTACAACAAAATTCTCGTTCCCAATTCCGATTTGGGAACGCAACTCACCACTTAATGCTTAAAATGCCTGATCCCCGTAAAGACCATCGCGATGCCCTTCTCATTCGCTGCCGCTATGACGTCTTCATCCTTCACCGAACCGCCCGGCTGAATCACCGCGCTTGCACCGGCATCAGCTAATGCAATGAGCCCGTCCGGGAACGGAAAGAACGCATCCGATGCCGCCACACTTCCCTTTATCTCATTACCGAACTCACCCGCCTTCATTATTGCTATATTCGTACTATCTATCCTCGATGGCTGACCGCACCCGATCGCCACCGTTCGCCCGTCCTTCACAAAAACCACAGCGTTGGATTTTGTATGTTTCACCACTTTGAACGCGAATAAAAGATCATCTATCTCCTCGTCCGAAGGCTTCTTCTCAGTCACTGTTTTCAGGTCGTCACGGCCGATACTCTTCACATCCTTTTCCTGGTAGAGGACGCCGCCCGCGACTTTTCTTATTTCATAGCTGTCGCGGTCCCACGCGAATTTCACCAGCCGCCTGTTCTACTTTTGCTGTAAAAACTCCAGCGCGTCGTCGTCATAGTCCGGTGCTAAAACTATCTCCGTGAAGATCTTATCCACTTCCTCGGCGGCGGCTTTGTCCAGCTTCCGGTTAAAGATTATTATCCCGCCGAAAGGTGACTTTGTATCCGTACTGAACGCCCGCTCGTAAGCTTCCTTATTCGAAGCCCCCAGCGCCGCGCCGGACGGGTTCCCGTGCTTAATGATTATACACGCGTGGGGCACCTGCCCCTTCACATCCCCATCCTTAAATTCATACATAAAATTATACGCCGCGTCTATGTCCAGTATATTATTATACGAGAGCTCCTTACCGTGAAGCACCTCGAATATGTCATCGAAATTATCCCTGAAGAGCACCGCTCTCTGGTGAGGGTTCTCTCCGTAGCGAAGCCCCCTCTTGTTCTCGAGTTCCAAAACCACGTCTTCTATGTCATCATCGAAGACCGCGTCGTATGCAACTTCATCTCCCGAGGACTCGGGATCGTCACAGATCGAATAAAAATAATCCGCGATCGCGTCATCATAATCCGCCACCACCTCGAACGCCCTGAACGCCAGCTGTCTCGAATAATCCACATCGATGCTGTTACCGGTCTTCTTAAGTTCGTCCAGGTAACCCGCGTACTGGCTCTTATCTGTTATTACGTTAACGTGTTTGAAATTCTTCGCCGCCGCGCGGATCAGGCTCACTCCGCCGATGTCTATTTGCTCGATGGCTTCCGCCTCGGTCACTCCCTCCTTAGCCACTGTCTCCTCGAAGGGGTACAGACTGCACACCACCAGGTCTATCGGGAATATCTTTTCCCTCTCTGCCTGCGCCATGTGCTCCGGCTTATCGCGGTCAGCAAGTATCCCGCCGAATACCATAGGGTTAAGCGTCTTCACGCGCCCGTTCATTATCTCCGGGAAGTGTGTCACGTCCTCCACCGATATCACATCCAGCCCGTTCTCCTGCAAAAGCTTGTGAGTCCCACCCGTCGAAACGATCTGCACTCCATGCTCCGCCAGACCCTTAGCGAACTCAACTACCCCGTCCTTATCATACACACTGATTATTGCCCTTTTTATCAATGTTCTTTTTTTGTTAACTTTAATTTTTTTACCACGAAGGCTCTAAGAACACTAAGGTTCACAAAGGTTTTTCTTCCTTTCTTCGTGATAACTTCGTGCTTTGCGTCTTAGTGGTTAAATCTTTGTTCCTATTTTACCACGAAGTCTCAATTTATAATCCGTTTGATCCCGTCCTTTATCAATGGAACATTAAAGTTGATCAAAAAGCCAAGCCTTCGTCCGGATAATCTTAAATAAGTTAACAGCTGAGCATCAAACAACGGATTATGCTCTATAGCTGATTTAATTTCACAAATAATTAAGTTCTCAACCAAAACATCTAACCGTAAACCTTCTTCAAATACTATGTCATCATATTTCACCGGCAAAGCACACTGTTTAACAAATTTTAAATCCCGCTTACCAAGTTCATAGCAAAAGCATGTCTCATATATCGATTCAAGTAGTCCGGGTCCTAATTTCTTGTGCACTGAAAAAGCAGAATCAACAATCTTAGTTGCAACCTCTTCTTCTTTCTCAGTTAACATAAATTTCTTATCTTTTTACCACGAAGACTCTAAGTACTCTAAGATTCACAAAGGTTTTTCTTTTTTTCTTCGTGTAACTTCGTGTCCTTCGCGCCTTGGTGGTTATCTTTAAAAAACTTAATCCTTTTCTTCGTGTAACTTCGTGTCCTTCGCGCCTTAGTGGTTAATCTTTTAAAAACTTAATCCTTTTCCAGGTCCCGCGCTACTTCCCCGATCACCATTGGGTACACCCTGTGTTCCAGCTCCTTCACGCGCGCCATCAAAGACTCCGGTGTATCACCATCCTCCACCGCGATCGACTGCTGAAAGATTATCTCACCCTCGTCATACTCCTCATCGACAAAATGAACCGTCACGCCCGTCTCCTTCTCTCCTGCATCCAGCACAGCACGGTGAACGTTAAGACCGTACATTCCCTTACCGCCATATTTAGGCAGGAGCGCCGGGTGAATATTTATTATTCGCCCTCTGTACCTGCGCACTACTTCAGCCGGAAGCATCTTCATGTAACCCGCCAGTACTATAAGGCCGGTATTATGCTTCTCCAGCTCTTTCAAAAAAAGATTTGAATACTCCCCGGTCGAAAGGTCCGGATAGACCTTTCTGCTGATGTGAACTGCCTCTATGTTGTTTTCCCTCGCTGTGACTGCCGCGCCGCAATCTGAATTATTGGTTATCAGCAGTTTAATGTCGGAATGTAACTCACCCTTTTTAATGTGTTCTAATATAGAGCTAAAATTTGTCCCGGAGCCGGAGGCAAACACGCAGATATTCAATCTGATTTCTTTATATATTTAGCCAAAATAACTATTATTGCAAATAATTACAAGGAAGAATTCACGGATTTCCCTGAAAAAGAAAGGTTTTCCCTAAATGTATTAACCACTATGCGCTATGAAGCTACCTTGGATGTCCGCCGCAGTGAGCAACTCGAACGTAGGCGGAGAGGATTAAGGGGAAATGCTTATTTTTTAAGGATTTTTTTGGAATAGGAAGGGATTTTTCCCTTATGTTGTCATTGCGAGGAACGAAGTGACGCGGCAAC
>CALGOI010000032.1 GCA_937959065.1 uncultured Ignavibacteriota bacterium
CAGCAACTGCAAGGTAATATGCGAATATCATTATGGCAGGGGAGTTGATCGTCATAGATGTTGAAACCTTGTCCATTGGAATTCCTGAGAAAAGTATCTCCATATCTGCAAGTGATGATATTGATACTCCGCAAATTCCAACTTCACCTTCGGAATATGGTGAATCAGCGTCCCATCCCATCAAAGTAGGCATGTCAAAAGCTGTCGAAAGACCGGTTTGTCCGTGCTTAAGAAGGTATTTAAATCTCTCGTTTGTATCTTCAGGTGAACCAAATCCTGCGAACTGGCGCATGGTCCACATCTTACCTCTGTACATATTATGGTGAATTCCTCTTGTATAGGGATATTCTCCCGGGTAGCCTAATTCATTATAATAGTTATCACTTTTTACATCCTCGGGTGTATAAGCAATATCCAACTCACGACCGCTAAGGGATGTAAACTTCATTCCATTTGTCCTAGCTTTTCTTGCTTCTTCCAGCCATTCTGCCTTGGAAGTACTCTTTTTTGGCTCAATTGGTTTATTCTTTTCGGGCATAATATATTGTTAATTTCCAGATTTTTAGTGTTAAGCAATATAAAACATATTATCGGGAAATTAAATTCAGAAATTAAGGATGGATATTAATAGAAAAAACGGGTCAGAGCTAAGTTAAGACCCGCTTTTCAAATGATATTCCGAGATTTCTCATCTCTTATGTGGTAGGTAAATGTTAGCTCCCAATTACATTTACAAATTTAAACATCGATTCCAAGTCAGAGGGAAAAAATGGCTTCTTGATCGAATCCCCTTTTAAATATCATCTCCTTTAGCATTTAACCTTACCTCCATATTTTGTATCTTATATTTTCACAATATTTAACGTAAGAATACACTTCTATGGCAAAGTCTAACCAAAAAAACGAAGAGAACAAAAAGACAGATACGAATTTCGAACATTACAAGAAAGAAGTCATAGCTGATTATAAATTAGCAGTTGAGAGTCGTGAAGCAAGTCTGCTTGGAAGAAAAGAAGTGCTGACAGGTAAAGCAAAATTTGGAATTTTCGGCGATGGTAAGGAGATAGCGCAGATTGCAATGGCAAAAGTCTTTAAAAATGGTGACTTCCGTTCCGGATACTACCGCGATCAGACTTTTGCGTTTGCAACCGGTATGTTTACAGTTAAAGAATGGTTCGCTCAGCTTTACGCAGATACGGATGTCGAACACGATCCTGCCTCAGCCGGCAGAATGATGAATTCACACTTTGCCACACGCAGCCTGGATAAAAAAGGTAACTGGAAGAACCTTATGGAAATTAAGAACTCCTCTCCTGATATCTCACCAACTGCCGGGCAAATGCAGAGACTGCTCGGACTTGCGTATGCTTCAAAACTTTATCGCAATAACAAAGAGCTTCATGAGATGACCGACTTTACTGATAAAGGCAATGAAGTTGCGTTTGGTACAATTGGTAATGCCAGCTGTGCGGAGGGTATGTTCTTTGAAACAATTAATGCCGCCGGTGTGCTCATGGTTCCAATGGCAATTTCAATCTGGGATGACGGTTATGGTATATCTGTTCCTAATGAATACCAGGTAGCTAAATCAAATATCTCCGAAGTTCTCAAAGGATATGAATACGATGAGGAATCCGGACAGGGCTATATGATCTACCGCGGTAAGGGATGGGATTATGAAGGATTGTGTAAAATGTATGAGGAGGGAATTACTCTCTGCCGTGAGAAGCATATTCCCGCTATGTTTCATATTATGGAAGTTACTCAGCCGCAGGGACACTCTACATCTGGTTCACATGAACGTTATAAATCCGAAGAGCGTCTTAACTGGGAAAAAGAAATGGACTGCATCGTTAAAATGCGTGAATGGATAATATCTAATGCAATAGCTACAGATGAAGAATTGGATAAAATTGATGATGAAGCAAAGAAATTTGTAAAAGACGCTCAGAAACAGGCATGGGATGAATTTCTGGACCCGATAAAAAAAGATGCTAACGAAGCAGCGGAATTATTTAAAGCAATAGCAGAAAACAGCACGGCAAAAGACAAAATAAACTCTGTTTATGATGGGTTAAAATCCTCTCTTGACAAAAATCGTAAGGTAATTTCTTCCTCAGTAATGGATGTGTTGAGGTTATCCAGAAAAGACACTTCTCCGGAAAGAGAGAACCTTATTGATTGGTATAATGAGTTTAAGAAAAAGAATTTCGAACGTTATTCTTCCTATCTATACAGTGAATCGGAAAATAACGCATTAAATGTAACAGAAGTAAAACCGGTTTACAGTGACGGAGCCGAACGCGTAAATGGAAGTGAAGTCCTCAACGCTTTCTTTATGAAAGCGTTCGAGCGGGACCCGAGAATATTTGCGATTGGGGAGGATATTGGTAAGCTTGGTGACGTTAACCAGGGTATGGTTGGAATTCAGGAAAAGTTTGGCGACCTTAGATTGACAGATACAGGTATTCGTGAAGCAACAATTGTTGGACAGGGAATCGGTGCTGCATTACGGGGTCTTAGACCTATTATCGAAATACAATACCTCGATTACCTCCTCTATGGTCTGCAGATTATCAGCGATGATCTTGCAACTATGTTATATAGAACAAAAGGAGGACAGAAAGCTCCTATGATCGTTCGGACACGCGGACACAGGCTTGAAGGAATATGGCACTCCGGTTCACCTATGAGCGCTGTACTTGGCTCTTTCCGGGGATTACACGTTTGTGTGCCCCGCAATATGACGAAAGCCGCAGGATTCTATAATACACTCCTTCAATCTGACGAACCCGGTCTTATCGTCGAGCGTCTTAATGCTTATCGTCTCAAAGAATCTTTACCTGACAATATCGGGGATATTACTACTCCACTTGGTGTACCTGAAGTAGTTAAAGAGGGGACCGACATAACCATCGTAACCTATGGGGCCTGTGTGGATATTGTATCTGACGCTGTAAATAAACTGGAAGATACAGGCATCTCCTGTGAAATAATCGACGTGCAGACTTTATTACCTTTTGATATTAATGGGATAATCAGCGAATCACTTAAAAAGACTAACCGTGTTTTATTCGTAGATGAAGACGTTCCCGGTGGAGCAACTGCATTTATGATGCAAAAGGTCATAGACGAACAAGAGGGGTGGAAATATCTTGATTCAAAACCATCCTGTCTACCTGCTCAGGAGCACAGACCCGCTTACGGTACTGATGGTGATTATTTTTCAAAGCCAAATGCGGAAGACGTATTTAGAGCTGTTTACGACATAATGAATGAAGCAGATCCCGGTAATTATCCTATGTTTTATTAATGACGCACGAATCTTACGACATACTTTACGCACGTAACCTTGAAGCACTTAAAAAAGAACTGCTGGCGTACAAAAATGAAGAAGATATCTGGAAACTCCACGGTGATATATCAAATTCACCCGCTAATCTTGCCATTCATCTATGCGGCAATTTAAATCATTTCTTTGGTGCCGTTATCGGCAAAAATGACTACATACGTGACAGGGACTATGAATTTGCGGTTAAGGAAGTTCCACGGGATGAAATTATTAAAACAATTGATAATACAATCGAAGTGATTGTACCTATCTTAAAAAATCTGACTCCTGAAGACCTTCATGAAACATACCCGGCAAATAATTTTGGAGATAATCAGTCTGTCGAATGGGTTTTAGCAGGTCTCGCTTATCATTTCGGTTACCACCTCGGACAGATTAATTACCACAGGAGAATGTTTAATTACTAACTTTCTTTATTCTTCTCATAATTTTCTTAGCTTCATTATTGTCATCTTCCTCTGATATCTTATCGAATATCTCCATTGCTTTGTTTATGTCATAGCTTTTCAGATATGTCAGTCCCAGGTACCACTCCGTCTGCTCCCTGAAAATATTATTCTCTATCTTTAGTAGTTTTGAGAACTTCTGCCTGGCATCTTTATACTTTTCTG
>CALGOI010000033.1 GCA_937959065.1 uncultured Ignavibacteriota bacterium
ATCTACGATGTCTTTTTCGTCATCGACTACTAATACATTTATCTTCATTTTTCTCTTTTTTGACATAAACTATCCAGAGTATGTTAATAAATTGTTAAGTTTCTGTTATCGTATTGTTCCTTAACAAAAATACAAGTTAAATAATTGTAATGTGATATCTAAATATGGGGATTTTATTGCGAACTCTGAAGGTAATAAGAAATTTAAAGTATTCGAGATGAAATTAAATAGCTGTAAAAACAAAAAATGTCAAGGCACCCGAATCACATACAGCAATTACTTACCGCTGCTTTCTTCCGAACCTGACGGGGTTGGGTAACACCGTATTGTTCGGGGCTTGACAATATCAATATAACTAAGATGACCTAAACATTAAATACAAACCGAATATACCCAGAATTATGTTTGCCATCCACATCCCGAGGAAGGGTGTCATTAAACCACGGTCAGCAAGTTTTTCACCGCCTATTAATGAAGCCCAGTACACTAAAAAGAATAGTAGTGATAAACCCGCTGCGATACCAAAACTTCCTTTCTTAACTCTGTAACCCAGAGGCGCACCAATCATGGCAAATACAATACAGGCAAATGGTATTGAATATTTTTTATAGATCTCCACCGAGTATGAATCTATTTGCTGCTCGTAGGTTTTATTTATCTGCTTCTGTGTTATGTAGGCTTGTGGTTTATTTAGTAACCGGTAGTGAAGTGCTCTTAAGCTGTCAAAAGTGCCGATCTGCTCTGTTTGACTCTGCCGGTTTCTTGTATCAGGTTCAGTTGTTGTGAATTTATTCTCGCCGGTATTGTTTACAGCAATAACTGTATCTACCCCGAGTTTTGTAAAAGTTGTGTCGACAAATGTGAGTGAAGTAAAATTCCTTACATCCTCTTCAAGATCTCTATAAAACTGTCCATCCACCCTGTCTCTGTTTGCCTTAAGACTGTCGACAATACTCGACATCGAATCTGCGGATAATTCCCTGTCGCCGCGAGTCAATAAATTCTCATCCGTAGATTGAAATCCAAAGCTCTGTGCATCGAGAACTATCCTGTGTTTGTCAAACTCTATCTTCCTGTACTTCTGGGTAGGGTTCTGCTGGTTTATCTGGTGTATCTCTCCTTTATTGAGATTCATTATGATATTCTCAAAATCACTCGAAAATCCGATGTCACCTGTTTCTGCCACAAATAAATTCTTTATCGGAGGTGATGAGTAATCATATATATAGATCCCTTCCAGATTATTGCTGTTGGGATATGTTTTCTTAACCAGTATGCGAGCACCGCCAATGTCATCGCTGAACTTCCCTCCCTCCAGTATGAGGGTGGGTTTGGTTCGTGAAATATCACTGAATAATACTCTCGCCTGGTGATTTGCTTCAGGGAGTACTGAGTTATTAAATACAACCATCAAATAACATATCACACCGGCTCCGAGCAGTACGGGAAGCATCAACTTGATCAAACTTATTCCGCTGGCACGCATTATCGTTATCTCGTTATTGGATGATAATGCCCCGAATGCCATGAGTGTAGCCACCAATACAGCCATTGGGACAGCAAGTGTAAGTATCCATGCAAGATTGAGTGAGATGAGCTTTGTGATAACCCATAAACTTAGCCCCTTTCCTACCAGACGATCGATGGATTTTATGAGGAACTGGAACAGGAACAGAAACATCACAACCGACAGCCCCAGAAAAAAAGGACCGATATGAGATTTTAGTATGTATCTATATATGAGCATACTATTGTAACACTATTTTATAACACCCAGTTCTCTGCCCACCTTACTAAATGCCGCAATACATTTGTCTATATGCTCTTTTGTATGTCCCGCCGACAGCTGCACCCTTATCCTTGCCTGCTCTTTAGGTACCACCGGATAAAAGAATCCGATTACATAAATACCTTCATCCAGAAGTTTTGAAGCCATATCCTGAGATAACTTTGCATTATAAAGCATTATCGGCACGATCGGGTGAACACCTTCTTTTATATCAAACCCTGCTTTTGTTATTTCCTCCCTGAAGTACTTCGTATTTTCTTCCAATTTGTCTCTCAGCTCAGTTGTCTCACTCAGCATATCGAATACTGCGATCGATGCACCAACTATTACCGGGGACAGTGAATTTGAAAACAGGTACGGTCTGCTTCTCTGCCTCAGCATCTCGATGATTTCTTTCTTGCCTGTTGTGAATCCTCCCATCGCTCCCCCCAGCGCTTTACCCAGTGTGCCGGTCACTATATCCACTCTTCCCATTACATCGCAGTGTTCGATTGCACCGCGTCCGGTTTTTCCGAGAAAGCCTGTACAATGCGACTCATCAGAAAGAACAAGCGCTCCGTATTTATCCGCAAGGTCGCATACACCTTTCAGATTCGCGATATGCCCGTCCATAGAAAATGCACCGTCCGTGCAGATCATCATATTTCTCGCGCCTTTTTCTGTCGCTTCCTTAAGGCACCGCTCGAGGTCCTCCATATCATTATTCTTGTACCGGAATCTCATTGCTTTACACAATCTCACCCCGTCGATTATGCTTGCGTGGTTCAATTCGTCTGAAATGATAGCGTCCTGGTCATTCAGTAACGGCTCGAATACACCTCCGTTGGCGTCAAAACAAGCCGCATACAATATTGTGTCTTCCATTCCGAGAAATTCCGCTATCTTAGCTTCAAGCTCCTTATGTATCTCCTGTGTACCGCAGATAAACCTGACCGAAGACATTCCGTATCCCCATTCATCCAGTGTTTTATGCGCTGCCTCGATGACTTTCGGGTGTGATGAAAGCCCCAGGTAGTTATTGGCGCAGAAATTCAGCACGGTTTTACCGTTCACTGTTATTTCTGCTCCCTGAGGAGTCTCGATGATCCTTTCCTTTTTGAATAATCCGGCTTCTTCAATTGATTTTAGCTCTTCTTTCAGCTGTGGTTGGAGTTTGGTATACATAAATTATTGTTTAATTTCGATGATTCAATTGAAAATAATGATTTTTAAGCTCCTTTTTAAGGAATAAAAAAGGCGGTGATCGACCGCCTTTTAACTCTTTCAACTTTCAACTTTACACTTTCTACTTAATCAGCATCATCTTTCTGATTTCCATAAACCCGTCTGTCTCAAGTCTGTAGAAATACACTCCGCTGGTCACTCCCGCGCCATTCCAGGAGAGATTATATTGTCCGGGAGTTAGCTGCTCGTTTATTAGTACAGCGACTTCCTTACCGAGAGTATTGAATACAGTCAGCTTTACCCTGGATGCTTTTGGAATATCGAATTTTATATTCGTGGCCGGGTTGAATGGGTTTGGATAGTTCTGGTACAGGTTAAACTTCTCCGGAGTTATTGTGCTTACAGGGTCGATAGAAACTGGATTATCACCCGCCTTGGTTACGTTCAATACCTCTCTATTAGCTGCCCCGTCGTTCTGTACGAATGCAACTGTATAAATGCTCGTGTCCTGCCATGCAGCTTCTTTTAAATACTTTAATGTGAAATTATAATTTCCGACTGTTGTAGGTATCGTTGTGCCTGTTGTATTAGGATAAGCCCTCCTGAATACGTACTTGAATTTACTTACTCCATTGCTTCCGGGAGGTGAACCATAATCTATCAATCCTTCGATAGCGAATACCCTTAATTTGTAATCTCCGGAAGGAAGGTTCTCGAGAACGCTGACGGTAACGTCGGCCTGGATAGTATCACCTGCAATTCTTGTATCAGTAACGTATATCTGAACTTTTGGAGCGATGTTTATCCTGTCATAGTATGCTGCATCGAAGTTTGCTTGTGTGAACGGCCATACGTCGTGGTGAACTTTCCCATCCACATTTAGCCATGGTGATGCATTCATTCCGTAGTATGTCGCATATCTTTCAGCGCTTTGTGTCGGATTGGCATTGTACATAGGATCGAACCCTGGAAAACTGCCGTGATATTTTACGGTTACAATACTGTCTCCTTTGGTATTTATGTATGCTTGAAGCAATGGATCGTTTGCCGCGCATGGTCCGCAGGATGCATTCGTCAGGGCTTCAAAGAATACTCTTTTAGGCGGTATTCCGTCCTGTGCATATAGATTGATTCCCCCAATACTCAAAAGTAATACAATAAGTAATAGTTTTTTCATAATTTCATTTGGTTATATACTAAGTTAATAAATATTCCCCTTTTATTCCATAAATAAAGAAACCGGAACTCTAACTAACATTCCGGTTTGCCTATGGGGGAATAAACAACTCTTAACTTATATCAACGGTCTCGATATCTTTTCTTCCAGCGCTTTGAGGCGTTTGTCTATCTCCTTCAGCTTGATATACATTGCCTCGCATAGAGCAAAGCTGTCCCTGGGCTCCTGCTCATTAATTTGTGCTTCATCTTTTATTTTTTTTGCCTCAGATGATGCTTTCATTCCAATCATTATTAAAATTTAAATTTAGGAGTGAGCAAGCTCCCCTTCAATATTCATTTTGCTCAGGTCTACCCCCAGTCCTTCAGCTACTCCGCGTCCTAAGTCTTCGTTCGCTCTAAAGAAATGACATAGCTGCCTCATTATTATTTCATCTTTCTTTGGTCCGGTAATGCCGCTCATGTGACCAACAATATTGGAAATTAAATTCTTTCTTGCCTCGTCGTCCATTGCCTTTGTGAAAAGAAGTCCTGCCTGCGTGTAATGATCGTCTTCACCCGGCGCGTTCCTGTCATACCAGTCTGCAAAGTCGGAATCGAGTTTCATTCCCGGCTCTTTGTAGCTCTCGTTGATGTATATGTCATCGAAGCTGTTCGGGAAGTAATTCGGGTTGTCTTCACCGTTTCCGTCGACTCTCATTAATCCGTCCCGCTGGTAATTTGCCACCATGAACGGGCACTTGTTAACAGGGATCTGCTCGTAGTTTACTCCAAGCCTGTACCTGTGAGCGTCAGGGTAAGACAATAATCTTCCCTGTAACATCTTATCAGGTGAATAACTAATACCGTCTACCACGTGTGCCGGCGCGAATGCTGCCTGCTCTACCTCAGCGAAATAGTTCTTAGGTACCGCGTTCAACTCCATTTCACCAACTTCGATAAGCGGATACTCTTCATGCGGCCATACTTTTGTCAGGTCGAACGGGTTGAATTCGAAATTCGCTGCCTGCTCATCCGTCATTACCTGTATGTATAGCTTCCATTTTGGGAAGTCACCGTTGTTTATCGCGTTAACAAGGTCTTCCTGCGCGTAGTCAGGGTTCTTTCCTGCCATTTCGGTTGCCTCTGCATCGGTGAAGTTCTTTATACCCTGCATTGTTTTGAAATGGAATTTAACCCACACTCTCTCGTCCTTGTCATTGATCATCGAAAATGTATGACTGCTGAATCCGTCCATGTGCCTGTAACCGTCCGGTGTGCCCCTGTCACTCATCAATATCATAACCTGGTGGAGACTCTCCGGGTTTAACGACCAGAAATCCCACATCATCGTAGGACTCTTTAGATTCGTCTTCGGATCCCTTTTCTGTGTATGAATGAAATCACCGAATTTCTTCGGGTCCTTTATAAAAAATATCGGAGTATTGTTGCCGACCAGGTCCCAGTTACCGTCTTCAGTGTAAAACTTAATAGCGAATCCTCTCGGATCCCTTGCTGTGTCCGCGCTTCCTTTCTCACCGCCTACGGTGGAGAACCTGATCGCAAGCTTGGTTTCCTTACCGATTTTATTGAATATCTTCGCGCGTGTGTATTTGGTAATGTCGTTAGTTACCGTAAACTTTCCGTATGCCCCCGTACCCTTCGCGTGAACCACTCTCTCGGGAATTCGCTCCCGGTTAAAATGCGCCATTTTTTCATGCAGTATGAAATCCTGCAGCAATATCGGCCCCCTCGGACCTGCCGTCATGGAATTCTCATTCTCTGTGTACGGCTTACCCGATGCGGTCGTTAATTTTCTGTTTTTTTCTTTCATTTTTACTGTTTTGATGATTGTTTAATCCCTGTAAGTCACTTTTACTAATACAAGTTATACAGATTCCTTTTATAATTCAAATTGATTATATTTATAATATGATAGATAAAATCTATATATGACAATTCAGCAGTTAACATACGTTTTGGCAGTGGATTCCTGCAAAAATTTTAAAAAAGCTGCCGATAAATGCTTTGTTACTCAGCCTACGCTAAGCATGCAGATTTCTGCTCTCGAAAAAGAGCTCGGTGTGAAAATATTCGACCGCTCCAAGAAGCCCGTCATTCCCACTGATATCGGTAACGAAATAATCGAGCAGGCGAGATCCATAATTGCCGAATCCGAAAAACTGAAGGAGATCATCGAAAGTGAAAAGAATACCCTGGAGGGAGAAATACGCCTCGGAATAATTCCAACCCTTGCGCCGTACCTTCTTCCGCTGTTCCTGCAGAAGTTCGTCAAAAAATATCCCGGTGTGAAAGTGATCGTAACGGAATTTACAACTGACCAGATCATCGAAAATCTTAAAATTAATGTTATCGATGCCGGTCTGCTTGCTACACCGCTCAACGATAGCTCATTAAAAGAGTACCCGTTATTCTACGAAGAGTTCGCCGTCTATACTTCCAGTTCGGAAAGCGCTTACAAAAAACAGTACCTGCTTGCCGAAGACATTAACCTGGATAATCTCTGGCTGCTGGAAGAGGGGCATTGCCTGCGTTCACAAATTTTAAATCTGTGCCTACTCCTTAAACAATCATGCGGTGTGCGCAGCATTCAGTACCATGCGGAGAGTATCGAAACGCTGATGAAAATGGTCGAGCTGAACGAGGGGATAACTATCCTGCCCGAACTCGCCCTTAATGACCTCTCTAAAAGAAAAATGGAGCGGATAAGGAAATTCCGTGCCCCTGCTCCTGTACGCGAGATCAGCATGGTAACCCACCGCAGCTACGTAAAAACCCGCCTGCTGAAAGCGCTATCCGATGAAATAAAATCAGCTGTCCCGGAGAAAATGAGAAAGAAAGCGAGAAAAAATATTGTCGATATAACTCTGCAATCTGCATAAATCTACAATCCCCTCTATTCTAATAACTCTACAGACTCTACACACTCTACGAACTCCATAAACTCTAAAAACTCTATTAACTCCATTCTTTTTTCCATAGAACATCCCGATTATTTCCATTAAATTGCCTAAATCTGTACTGTAAATGCCGAAAAGAACCGATCTAAAATCCATTCTAATTATAGGAAGCGGCCCCATTGTGATAGGGCAGGCGTGCGAATTCGACTATTCAGGTACCCAGGCTGTTAAAGCGCTGAAGGAAGAAGGCTACAGGGTTATACTCATTAATTCAAACCCCGCAACCATAATGACAGATCCTGAGCTTGCAGACGCTACTTACATCGAGCCGATCACCGCGCACTTCATTGAAAAGATTATCATAAAAGAAAAACCTGATGCTATCCTCCCCACTATGGGCGGACAGACCGCACTGAATGCAGCGATGGACCTTCACGAAAAGGGCATCCTCGATAAATATGGTGTCGAACTCATCGGAGCTAAAGTCCCCGCGATAAGAAAAGCAGAGTCACGTGAGGAGTTTAATAACGCGATGATAAAGATCGGACTTGAAGTAGCAAAGGGTAAATTCATTCACTCGTTCGATGAAGCAAAGGAGTTCGTCGAAGAGATCGGCTTCCCTGTAATTATCCGTCCTTCGTTTACGCTTGGCGGAACAGGCGGCGGTACGGCATACAATATCGAAGAGTTCGAGAGTTTTGTAAACCGCGGACTTACAGCATCACCGGTCGGACAGGTGCTTATTGAGGAGTCGCTGATAGGGTGGAAAGAGTTTGAGCTTGAAGTAATGCGTGATGTTAATGATGACTTTGTAGTAATTTGTTCTATTGAAAACTTCGACCCGATGGGAGTGCATACGGGTGATTCCATCACCGTTGCCCCATCACAAACTTTGAGCGATAAGCAGTACCAGAAGCTACGTGACGCTGCAAAGAAAATTATTTCTGAAATAGGCGTAGAGACAGGTGGTTCTAATATACAATTTGCCGTTCACCCTGAAACAGGGCGCATCATCGTTATCGAAATGAATCCGCGTGTATCTCGTAGTTCAGCTCTCGCGTCTAAAGCAACCGGCTTCCCGATTGCGCGAATAGCGGCGAAGCTGGCTGTTGGTTACACTCTTGATGAAATACCAAACGACATTACAAAAACAACTCCGTCGTGTTTCGAACCGGTTATAGATTACGTAGTTGTGAAGATTCCGAGATGGGACTTCGATAAGTTCCAGTCCACCAATCCCGATAGTGATGTGCTTGGTGTGCAGATGAAGTCAGTAGGCGAGGTGATGTCTTTCGGACGTAACTTCAAAGAAGCATTTCAGAAAGCTATACGCTCACTTGAAACCGGCCGCGGAGGTCTCGGCGCGGACGGTAAAGACGATTACCCGGCCGAATACCTGCTGACAGTGAAGGGTGACGAAAAGAAAGAACTTATTGAAAAGGTTCTTACCAAGATAAAAGTACCCCGCAACGATAATATCTTCTTTATCCGTTATGCGATGCTCCTCGGCGTAAGCATTGACGACATTTACGAAGCAACAAAGATAGACCGCTGGTTCCTCTACCAGCTCGAGGATATCATCTCACTGGAAAAACAGCTCTACTCATATTCATTATAAATCATTTACCTCTGTATTAACAATAACTTACAAAAGCATTCTTTTCTTCATATACACTCTTCTTTGATATTATTATATTTAAAGTCTTGAGAATTATGATATTTGAATAAGGTTATCGTACTCCTCACTTAATTAAAATTAAGGAACGCATTTTCCTATAGTTTGTTTTATATTTTACCGGTTGCGGTATTTTATGAATGCTTTAATTATTACACATGTATAGAAGACGTGGCGGATTATTTGGCGGTGGCGGGATGTTCCCGCAGGTGATTAAGTATCTCCTCATAATCAACATTTCAATATTTATCCTGCAGGCTTTTTTCTTTCAGAATATGTCGCTTGGTAATATGAGCGTAGGCGATACATTCTTTAAGTATTTTGCGTTATGGCCCATTGGATCGGGTTATTTTATGCCGTGGCAGCTGGTAACATATATGTTCCTGCACGGCGGATTTATGCACATCTTTATTAATATGTTCGTGCTGTGGATGTTTGGTTTTGAGTTGGAGAGTCTATGGGGTTCAAAGAAATTTTTCTGGTATTATATGATGTGCGGTGTTGGCGCCGGTCTAGCTAATCTGCTCATAGCACCTTTCTTCACATCTGTCGGACCGACTGTTGGTGCATCCGGTGCGATTTACGGTGTGCTTGCAGCATTCGCATTCCTTTTCCCTAACAGGAAGATATATCTTTACTTCTTCATTCCCGTTAAGGCGAAGTATCTTATCATTCTTTATATGGCTATCGATCTGCTTTCAGTAATAGGTCAGCGTGAGACTGGTATTGCTCACGTTGCTCACCTTGGAGGAGCTGTGGTTGGTATTATTTACCTCCTGATCACTAAACAAAGATCGGGTATGAACTTCTTCCAGAATGTTAATAAGGGACAGGGAAGATTCAGCTCGCAGTTCTCTTCATCAGGAAGAAAGAAAGAGAGTACTTATGGCTGGAATACCGGTGGCACTTCGTCCAGGAAAGTACATATAAAAGAAGATGATTACGAGGAAGTAGAAACTCATGATTACAAGAAAGAGATGGAAGAGCAGGAAAAATCAGCACAGGAAAAAATTGATGAAATTCTGGATAAGCTGAGCGAAGGCGGATACCAGAGTTTAACGGAGGAAGAGAAGAAAATACTCTTCCAGGAAAGTAAAAAATTGAGATAGGATTAAATGGAACTGGAAACTGTTTCACATTCTAAAAAATACAACAACGACTTAACATCATACTCCAGATTTAAAACCCGCGAAGTTCACATCGGTGATGTGCCTCTCGGCGGGGATAATCCCATACGTCTGCAGTCGATGACTACTCCCGATACTATGGATACCATAGCTACCGTGGAGCAGTCTATACGCATAATTGAAGCTGGTGCGGATTATGTCCGTATTACAGCACCCAGCAAAAATGAAGCAGAGAATCTAAAAAACATAAAAGACGAACTCCGTAAACGCGGTTACGATGCGCCGCTTATCGCGGATATTCACTTCACTCCCAATGCAGCTGAAATTGCCGCGAGGATCGTGGAGAAGGTCAGGGTGAATCCCGGTAACTACGCGGACAAAAAGAAATTCCAGGTTTATAATTACACGGATGAACATTACCGGGCTGAACTCGACAGGATAAGAGAAAAGTTTACACCGCTTGTGAAGATATGTAAAGAGTATGGTACAGCAATGAGGATAGGTACCAATCACGGCTCACTCTCCGACAGGATAATGAGCCGGTACGGTGATACACCCCTTGGCATGGTTGAGTCTGCTCTGGAGTTTGTTAGAATATGCGAAGACAATGATTATCACGAGATAGTTCTTTCAATGAAAGCCAGCAATCCTATCGTAATGGTGCAGGCGTACAGGCTGCTTGTAAGCAAGATGATGGAAGAAGGAATGAATTACCCGCTGCATATCGGCGTAACCGAAGCAGGTGAAGCAGAGGACGGCAGAATTAAATCAGCTCTTGGAATCGGAACTCTGCTGGAAGACGGTATCGGTGATACTGTCCGTGTATCGCTGACCGAAGACCCGGAGTTTGAAATTCCCGTTTGCCGCGACCTGGTGGAAAGATATTCACGACGCATCGAACATAAATACATTCCGCCGGTTATTAATTACCCGGTTGACCCGTTTAACTACACGAGAAGAGAGACTGTCAAAGTAGACAACATCGGTGAAACCAACGTCCCGGTCGTGATACTCACACCTTCGGACGAATTCATTACTTCACCCGATAATTTCAAAGAGATAGGGTACACGTATGACGCGGAGCTGGACAAGTGGAAGATAGGAGACCTCGCGCCGGATTATATTTATCTGGGCGGGAGGGACATAGAATTTGAACTTCCCGGTACACTGAAAAAGATATACGATTTTGTAAAATGGAATACGCTGGAAAACAAGAATGATTCTTATCCGTTATTTACACCATTCGAGTATAAAGAATTTCCCGAGCGCTCGGAAAAGATGAATTTCCTGCTGCTGAGCACTGACGATGCATTCGACAAGGATCTGCTTGAGATGATAAAGCAGGATGAAAAATGTGTCGTGATCTTTGAAACGGACAACGAGCACGCTATGCCGGCACTCCGCCGTAGTTTTGTAGAGCTGATTGAGAATGGGCTGAAAACACCTGTGGTTATCAGGAGAAATTATTCTAAAGACGATATTGATGACGACAAAACAGTTTTATATGCAACTACCGATGCAGGAGGTTTGATGGTCGACGGACTTGGTGACGGGATATGGATTGAAAATGATAAAACATCGCTCGATTTGATAAACAGGTTGTCATTCGGGATATTACAGGCATCACGAACACGAATTTCTAAAACAGAATATATTTCCTGTCCTTCCTGCGGAAGAACCTTATTCGATTTGCAGGAAACAACCGCGATGATCCGCGCAAAGACAGACCACCTTAAAGGTGTGAAGATCGCCATAATGGGCTGTATTGTTAACGGCCCCGGGGAAATGGCTGACGCTGATTACGGGTATGTCGGCAGCGGTCCCGGAAAGATCACTTTATATAAGGGTAAAGAGGTTGTAAAAAGGGGGATTAATACTGAAGGGGCGCTCGATGAGCTCATTGAGCTTATTAAAGTTAACGGCGACTGGAACGATCCCGCCGGTAATTGATTTTATTAATTAAACTACATTCAAATCAGGTTATGGTGAAAAATTTCATTACTGCATTACT
>CALGOI010000034.1 GCA_937959065.1 uncultured Ignavibacteriota bacterium
AAGTTCGGATACGACAGGTATAGACGTATCAGTAAAGGACGCTCAACCGACCGATGATCCGGCAGGTACAGGTACAATACGCGGTAAAGTATCATTGAATTATTTACCGACAGGGTTCCTAACAGGTCTTGGTGAAGAATTCACAGGCGGCTCTAATGTAATGGCAGAGTTGAACGGCGTATTCAAGAATTTTGATATCAGCGATGATTTCGAAAACTTTGAGATCACATCACTCCCGGCAGGAACTTACAATATAATAGTAAACCGCCTGGGATATGAATCGGATACGATGGTTGTAAATCTTACGGCAGGCGGAACGGTCGAGAATGTGAACTTCCTTATAAATCCACTGGATAACCCTGTAAGCGTGCAAAATATCAGCAACAACATCCCGGATAATATCTCTTTATATCAGAACTACCCTAATCCGTTTAACCCGGTGACGAATATCAAGTTCGATATAAAAAACAAGACGAATGTAAGCATGTACCTGTATAATTCGGTCGGGCAGCTCGTCGCAAGGATGATCAATAATGAGGCATATAACCCCGGGACGTATAAAATGAATTTCGACGCATCGGGATTGGCATCCGGAGTGTACTTTTATACACTTGTAGTTAATGATATATCATTAACAAAAAGAATGGTTTTACTTAAATAAGTTATGCTTTAACACACATATAATTTCATTTATCTCCTTTCATTTTTTTCACTTCTAAATACCTCCTATGGAACACTAAAAGCCCCTGAATTCAGGGGCTTTTTTGCTTTATTTATCTTGACAATAGAGATAAATTGTTGTAGCTTTCACTACGACATAAACTTTTAAATGTCAGGAGGACCTTTAAAATGACACAATTAACTAGAAGAAACACTGCCAGAACGGGGAAAAACTATTTGTTAGCGATGGTTGCATTAACCATCATGATGTTTGTAGTTATGATTTTCAGTTAGTATTTTAAAATTAAATGCATATGCCTGTATGTGGGGACCTGGTGTATGCGGAGAATTCAGCAGTTATGTTGGTACTAAGCAAACATAAGAACATTAATTACAGGATCCTGATGGATTTTGGAAAAATTGCTGACACATATTATCCTCACTTTATAGTCGAGTATAAAGATACTACTGTGAAATTTTCAATTGATATGAAGATAATAGACGGGGAGCTTCCGGTCGATTTGTTTGAAGAAGTCAGAACCTGGGCAAACAACAATTACAAACGTTTGGAAAAGGGATGGCTTCACATAATCGACGAGGAGATAAATTCCAAGTTCCACAGAAAGAAAAGCAAATTAAATGCTGCTTAACAAATTTCTGAATGAAGGATCTTATTAAAAAACTGGAAGCGATAGGATTTACCAACTATGAGTCCAAGGTATTCATGGTTCTTATGCAGGGTCATAATATGACTGCTGCTGAGATAGCCAGGGAAGCAAAGATACCGCGGACTTCTGTATATGAGATCCTTAAATCTTTCGCGCAGAAAGGTATCTGCAATGAGATAGAAACCCCCAGCAAGCTGCGGTATGAAATGATTGACCCGGACGTTGTAGAGGATAAGCTGCGAAGGGAATTTAAGAAGAGTTTTGAAACAAAACTTAGCGGTTTAGACAGTTCTTTTAAAGAACTAAAGAATTTTCATAAGGCGAACGTAAGAAAAGAATCCAGTGAAAAAATCGAGTTGCTCAAAGGATTTAATAAGCACAGACATATAAAGTTTCTGGAGCTATTCAAAAAGGCCGAAAAAGAAATACTAACAGCGAATATGCTCCCTGATAGAATTTATGATAAAGTTGATAACCAAGTTGAAAAATTTTTTAAATCCGGAGGTGTTTTAAGATCTATTTATATGATTGGAGAAGGTGCAAAAATCAAATATGATCATGGCTGGGAAGAATTAACCAAGGATAGACTGCTGGATTTATTCAAGAAAATGGAAAGAGCAGGAGTCCAAATAAGATTAACAA
>CALGOI010000035.1 GCA_937959065.1 uncultured Ignavibacteriota bacterium
TGCTCCCTGTCCGAAATAATTCAACAGCAAGCCCGGGAGAGCCACAGTGAACCACGCGCGACGTAGTGCAAATCTCCCGAAGGGTCCCATAGCCGCGTAAAGCGATTCACCTCCTGTTACGACCAGGAAGATTACACCCAGTATTATGAAACCGTGAAAACCGTTATTAATAAAAAACTGGACACCATAGACCGGGTTTACCGCTTCAAGTATATACGGTATCTGCACTATCTCGACAACTCCCAGTACTCCAAGCGTGATGAACCATATCAGCGTGACCGGTCCGAAAATTTGCCCTACACCACCTGTGCCTCTTTTTTGAATGAAGAAAAGGAAGAACAGGATAATAAGTGTAATGGGTATGACGAAGTCATTTAACGCAGGCGTGATAATTTTAAGGCCCTCAACTGCACTGAGTACCGAAATTGCAGGGGTTATGATTCCGTCTCCATAAAGCAATGCTGCCCCGAACAAACCAAGTCCCATTACCCATTTGACGGACTTTGCTTTCGGTTTAACCAGCTCCATCAGAGCAAGTATACCGCCTTCACCGTCATTATCGGCTCTGAGTATTATTACCAGGTACTTGAATGAAATTATTATAATTAAAGCCCAGAAGATGAGGGACAGTACACCGAAGACATTTGCCTCCGTAAGATCTAGAGCGTGCTCACCGTTAAAGCATTCCCGGAATGCGTATAACGGGCTTGTGCCTATATCGCCGTAAACAACACCTATAGCTGTGAGTGTGAGTATTAAAAGATAAGATGTGGACTTCTTATTCCCGTTATTGGGCTGTTCGTGTGACATTTAGAAGTTTTAGTTGCGTTGCGCTATGCACCGCTACTGTAGATACTCAAAAATACAATATACAGAATATAAATCAACACAAAAAGAATACCTTGTAATTTGCCAATACTGTGTTTTTTCCCTACAAAAAGAAAAATAAATAATAATACACTTGCAGCAATGGTCATTCCCAGGTCATAAATGCTCGCCGGGTTAAAGGGCAGAGGTTTTATAATAGAGCTAACACCCAGTATCCAGAAGATGTTAAAGATATTTGAACCCACGATGTTACCTACGGCGATGTCGACGTTCTTTTTGTATGCCGCAACGGCAGATGTTGCAAGTTCGGGCAGTGAAGTTCCGACCGCTACGACAGTAAGCCCGATGAAAGATTCACTTAACCCGATACTGTTTGCTATCTCCACTGCCCCGTCCACGATAAGCTTTCCGCCGATAACCAATCCCGCCAGTCCTCCTAGAATAAACATCGTGGCTTTTGCTGTGGAGAGGTTCTTCACTTCGACTTCCACTTCGCTGTCCGGCTCTTTCGCGATACTGACGATGTAATACATAAATATCGCGAAAAATCCGATTAACACTATTCCCTCGCCCCTGCTCAGTTCGGAAAAGTTCCTTCCGTCTATCAGAGCGTCACTGGCTAAAATTCCCAGAACAAGTGCTGCCAGCAGGCTGAAAGGTATCTCTTTCCAGATGGTATTTTTTTTGACAGTGAGGGGATAAATGATTGCGGATATGCCGAGAATGAGAAGGATGTTAGCTATGTTGCTCCCGAGTATGTTACCGATGGCGATGTCGGGGTTATTTTGGAAACTTGCGAATATGTTAACGACAAGCTCCGGCATGGAGGTTCCGAACGCGACTACGGTTAGTCCGATGGAAATGTCGGATATCTTTAATTTTCTCGCAACGGACGCCGAACCGTCGACTAAGAGATCGGCACCTTTGATCAGCAGAATAAATCCGAGTACAAATAATATATATGTAATCATCTTTGAATATAAGTGAGCAAATATATGTAATGGGAATATCAAAAAGTATATCAAATTTTTTGCAATAAATCAGTATTTTACGATAGTTTCGTACATCAAAATGAGTTAATGCTTGTTTATATCCTCTTTATAGCCGGTTTTGTAATAATGATAAAAGGCGCTGATTTTCTTGTAGATGGTGCCGCTTCACTGGCTAAAAGATTCAACATTTCAAATCTCGTAATAGGATTAACGGTTGTGTCGTTCGGTACATCAGCTCCTGAGCTTGTTGTTAATATCCTTGCGAGCTTTTCCGGCAATACAGACATAGCTATAGGGAATATACTCGGGAGCAACATAGCTAACATCCTTCTCATTCTTGGTGTATCAGCGATTATTTATCCGTTAACGGTACATAAGAATACAGTTAAAAAGGAAATTCCATATAGTTTTTTTGTGGTTGTTGTGCTGGCATTTTTGGTAAGCGATATATTCCTTGACGAAGCGTCATCCGCGATGCTCTCCCGTGTTGATGGAATCGTGCTAATAATTTTGTTTTCAATTTTTATCATTTATACTTACCGGATTTCAAAGGAAACAAACGAACTGCCTGAGGATGTCGAGATAAAAAAAATGAGTGTGATGAAAGCTGTCATACTTGTATTGATAGGTATGGTCGGGCTTGTGCTGGGAGGACACTGGATAGTAGAGGGGGCAGTAGAAATAGCGACACAGCTTGGTATGAGCCAGGCATTCATAGGGTTGACCATTGTTGCTGTTGGAACGTCACTGCCCGAACTCGCTACGTCGGCAGTTGCTGCTTATAAAAAGAATACGGACATTGCGATTGGCAACGTTGTCGGTTCAAACATCTTTAATATTACATGGATTCTCGGGGTCAGCTCGATTATAAATCCTCTTGTATTCAGCGCGCATAATATGGTTGATCTTGGGGTTGTGTTGGTTGCGACACTACTACTTTTAATTATGATCTTTGCCGGCAGGAAATACACCTTATCTAAAATTGAAGGTGCGATATTCCTTCTTCTATATTTCGCTTATATTGCCTACCTTGTTTATGAAGGTTAACAACCAATAATAATCAGTAGTTTAGCTCACCGTATTTTCTTTTAACCTTTTCTGTCACGGTTACGTATTATATGTGTCTAATATGTAAAAAGAATATGAACCCCCTATCCGACAGTTACTCACCTGAAATCACCGATGAAGAACTCATTAAACACTCGATCGAAGGTGATAAAAAATCTCTCGAAGTTCTGATAAAGAGACACCAGGACTGGATATACAATATTGCTCTTCGCATGCTTCACAGTCCTGAAGATGCAAAAGACGCACTTCAGGAAACTCTCATTAAGATTATTACCAAACTTTCACAGTTCCGATTTGAAAGCGGTTTTCGTACGTGGGCGTACAGGATAGCAGTAAATCACATACTGAATACAAAACGCAGTATAGGCGAGAGAACACACACTACAAGTTTCGACCACTTCGCGGAATTGATAAGCGTTGCTCCGGACAATGAAATGCCCGGGTATCTTACGCCATTTGAAAAGAAGGCGGCGGTGGAGGAGGTGAAGATCAGTTGTATGTTCGGCATGCTGCTGTGTCTGGACAGGGAACAGAGGATGGCATTTGTACTGGGATCGGTACTGGGTGCATCAGATACAGTTGGATCGGAGATTATGGATATTACCAAAGAGAACTTCCGTCAGAAATTATCACGCGCTAGAAAAGACCTGTACAATTTTATGAACAACCAGTGCGGGCTGGTCAAAGCCAGTAACCCATGTCATTGCAATAAGAAAACGAAGGTTTTAATAGAATCCGGGTATGTTGACCCGGCAAACACGAAGTTTTTTAATGAGAAATTTTATGCTGTGAATGTGATCGCTGAAAGAAAAGTTGATGACCTGGAGCATTATATCGACGAAAAATGTGATAACCTTTTTAAAGACCACCAGTTTTACGACTCCAAGGGCGTATCGAATGTGATAAAAGACCTTTTTGAGAGAGAAGAGTTCAAGAAAATATTTAATCTTAATTAATATGAAAAAGTTTATACTAATTTTCCCTTTGTTTTTATTTATGGTATCAAAGTCTTCCGGAAACATTATTAATGTGCCGGGCGACTATTCATCCATTCAGCTTGCAATAAATGCTTCAACAGATGGTGACACGATATTGGTGGAGCAGGGGACGTACATGGAGAACATCAACTTCCGGGACAAGAACATTGTGATCACCAGCCGGTATTACATTGCGCGCGATGTAAGCTATATAACAAACACAATTATAGACGGGAGTACTCCCGTTCATTCGGATACTGCGAGCTGTGTAATAATCAGCGGAAGCCAGGACAGTACAGCTGTGCTGCAGGGTTTCACAATAACCGGCGGCGGCGGGACCAAGTGGTTTGATATACACGGCGCGGGAACCTTCCGGGAAGGCGGGGGAATATTGATAGAATATTCATCGCCTGTGATACAAAACAATATAATAAGGGATAACGTGATCACTGATGTTACGGGTGTTGTCAGTACGGGCGGCGGCGGAATAAGGATAGGTGACGGAAACCCGAAGATACTTAATAATATTATTATTCGTAACTCCGGCAAATACGGAGCAGGAATTGTTTTGAATTACACGGGAGTAACGATAAAGAATAATGTCATCGCAAAGAACTTCGGATCGAACTCATACGGCGCGGGGTCGGGTATATGGAATACAGGTGTATTCGGGACGGTTCCAAAGCTAATCGAAAACAATACAATTGTTTATAACTCTGCACTGGCCGGGACAGGGGGAGTGCAGTCTTTTTCTTCACTCTTGATTCTCCGAAATAATATAGTATGGGGTAATACTTCTCCTTCAAATACTCAAATTGCCGGTTCTGTTTCCGTCAGGTATTCAAATGTTCAGGGTGGGTTCACGGGAGAAGGAAACATCAATATGCCGCCATTATTCGATACAACAAATTATTATCTCTCTAATGCATCTCCCTGCATTGATATGGGTGATACAAGCATTATTTTTAATGACGTGGAGGATTCCTTGAGCCCGGGAAATGCCTTATTCCCGTCGAAAGGAACGATACGGAATGACATGGGAGCTTATGGCGGCAATGATGCTTTGATACTCGGTGAATCGACAGTGTCTATACAGAACATAACTCAGAACATCCCGGATGTTTTCAGATTACATCAGAACTATCCAAATCCCTTCAATCCTGAAACTGTGATAAAATTCGACCTGGTGAAGCCGTCACAAGCAATACTCAAAGTGTATGATCTTACGGGAAGGGAGGTGGCGGTTCTGGTGAACCGCAAACTGGAACCGGGTACATACCTGTATACATTCACAGCGGGTAATCTCCCAAGCGGAGTTTACCTCTACAGGCTTAATGCAGATGGGAACAGCATCAGTAAAAGGATGGTCCTCGTAAAATAATTTTACTTTGTTTCTTCGTTTAACAAAACAGGCTCGGGTATCCTGAGCTTGAGTTTTTTATTTAAGTTTTGGATCGTATACGCGAGGAGTTCGGGTGAGTCCCTTTCTTCATGCTGATGCATAAAGAAGTAAACCGTCCGTATGTTTTCTTTCTTCCATTTACCTATCCTTTCAATCCAGTCATCGATCCTTGTGTAGTCAGTAGGGTGCAGGCTATTTCCAACGAAACGGATGAAAGCAACCGGAGTAGTAAGTTTCATATGCAAAACATCCCGCCTGTCCGAGGTATCGGTTATGACCGTACCCACTTTTAATTTCCTCATCATTTCAAATGCCTCATTCGTAAGGCCGCTTTCTTTGAACCAGTCGGGGTGTCTTAATTCCAGGTAGATATCGACTTCCTTGTGATACTTCTCCAGGAATGCTCTCATTACTTCATAATTTTTCGGACCGTAATTTGGCGGCAGCTGCAGGAAAGACGGACCGAGCTTATCTTTGAATTCAGATATGGACTCGATATAATCATCGGTCATAGAATAAGATTCTTCTTTTAAGCGCTTGATATGGCTGACGTATTGAGGAAACTTGGGGCAGAATTTAAAACCCTTACCGGCAGTATCTCTCCATTTAGCAATTGTCGATTTTGGAAATATCCGGTAGTGGGTAGCGTTCATTTCAATGGACTGAAAATGCTTAACATACTCAGCGAGGAAATCTTTTTCCTTCGTGCCGGGCGGATAGATCTTCCCGATCCAATCCTTACGTCCCCACTTAGCACAGCCGGTGATAATCTCCGTGCCCTTCTTAATAGGTTTAAGACTGCCTAGTACCTTTTCTGTGATAGGTGGGTCGTCCGGAAACGTGTAATCGACTTTGTTTATGTCTTCGACTTTTCCGAATTTCATTAATTTTCCTTTCCTACTTTTGATATTAGAGCATCGAGCTCTTCCATAAGGTTATTCTCTCTTGACCTCATATAATCGAGAGTGTGATTTGTGTTAAAATCAACGGAGTCCTTTACAGCCAGCATTGAATCCGTGGTAGACAGGTTGCTGTCAATTAATTCCAAAAATCTGTTTTTGAAATTTCTCCCATCTTCCCATCCTTCAAGAGGCGTGGAACTCTCGACGGTGTTCCTTATATTACGCGTATCCTGTTTGTAAGAGTTAAGTCTGCCTGCAGAATTTAAATAATAACTTTCATCCATTAATAAAGTCAGCTGGAGCTTTAAGCCATATAGGTACTGCAACTTCTCTCTCTGTTCGCCTTCACTGATCTTGTTACAAGATGAAAAGAGCAAGAAAACCATAAACAGCAGTAAAGGTCTGTAAAAGCTTGTCATTTATACTCCCTGCTGTAAGCATCATAAAAATCCTTTCCATTGGTAATATCCCTGGTAAGTTCAAGCAGTCCGTCTTTTCCATACAGTTCGTACCACCGCATAACTTCCAAACCCGATCTCCAGTAGGAAAGGCTGCTTCTGCTCGGGCTGGCATAGAAATCATTTTCGGCAGTGATTCTGTTCAGTGGTAAAATCTCAGGGTCATTTTTAATCATTGAATGCCATTCGGTGAGGTAGCCCTCGTAAGTGGAGGGATAGTCTTTGCAGACGAGCATCGATATACCTTCATGAAACCAAAGCGGGATCTCCCTGTCATTAAAATATCCGACCCTTGAGTATAATTCTGTGTGGCACATTTCGTGGCTGACGTCATCGGCATTTAAACCGTCGGGACTGATAATGACGTATTCACCGGTGAAGTTCATCCTGGACATGGCCTGTGTGCGAAACATTCCGTATTCGTAGTAATCATCCCACTCAGTGCAGAAAATGAACACCGGGTTTGATTCGATACTTCCCCATAGTTCTTTGTTTCTGTCTTTTGCTGTCTTTACAAGGTTGAGACAGTTCTTAATTTGCATTTCGGTGGCATCCGGGCTGATGTAAATGTTATCGCCGTGGTTTTCCATTTTCGAAATACCCACGAGCATACAGCGCGTGTTATGCTGGTTGAACATTACATAACCGCTGACTGTTATAATAAATATTAATATTGCCGATATTAAGACCCGTTTTATCATTATTAAACTCCGAAAAAGAAACCTGTAGCTATTGCTTCGAGCACACCGTTGTTTGATTTATATAATCCGTAACCGGCTCCTTCATAGTACCCGGTTTCTATTAAGTATTCAAAATTACCGTCATCATTAATATCTATTACGCCCATCAAGGTAGTGTAATCGAATTTCGGTTCGGTGAAGTTTTCGATCCACTTTATCACCTCACCGCTTCCGTTCATTATAAAAACACATGAAATAAATTTATCGAAACTTAATCTCTTGTTAAATCCCACCACGTACTCACCATTAGCAAGGTCTAGGATAGTGAAATCTTCGTTGTCTAATGTTACGTCTATTTCCTTCTCGAGGTTACCCTCATAATCGGTCATTTTTAAGCCTTTTGTTTTAGGCTCGATGACCTTCTTTGCGTTACCTATTACACCGGCATCAGTGACTTTTTTTGTATTAATTGGGTTAGAGATCTTATCACGTGAAGCTATTACTGTCATGTCAGATTTCAGCAACAATGCATTTGGCACATCAGCTACTGAATAAAACATATTCCCGCTTCCAATTTCATCGTCAACATTTATGTAGTATCTCGCAATGTAGCCTTCGAGGATTTCATTCTCCGTTGCTATGTATAGCTTATCGTTCAGCTTAAGATCAGTAAGCCGGCTGAATTCAGGCTGGTACTCGTCTATTACAACTTCTATATCATCACCTTTAAGATTCTTAGCTATGCCCCGGACGAATTCAATATAATTGACATATCCGTTTACATCCTGGAAATCGAACTCCTTATCTTTTTGAGAAGTACGGTTATCTTCTATCAAAATTCCAACTTCGTCCGTTCTCCCAATATATATGTTATCCTTATTAATTTCACTTCCTGTTTCTTCAGTTTTACTTTCTGATTGAGGTTCATCTTTGTTTACATTACCTGAACAGGTAAAACCTGCAATAGTAAAACTTAAAAAAATTAATGTAATAGGCAATAGTCTCATAAAAGTTTGTTTGTTATTTATTAAAATAAACTAATTTTTACTGAATTTCTATAAATTCAGACGGATTAATCTTTATTAATTCTCATTTATATGCTAATTTTTCTGTTAAACCAAATAACGACGATGAAAAAATTTTTTCTCTTTCTTGTATTTTTATTTACGGCAAATCTATACGCGCAGGAATCCGCGCACGACCGCTTATGGAAGTTATTCGATGAGAGGCATCAATACAATATGCGTACATATCCTACGTGGGCAACCTACGAAGGCGATAACCGCTACAATGATAAACTCACGGATAATTCTCTTGAGGCGATCACCGCTCGTTATGATTCAACAAGGATGTTCCTTGCGATGATCGAAGCGATTCCTTATGAGGAGCTTACGGATGAGGACAAGTTAAACTATGACCTTTTCAGGAACGGTCTGCTGGAAAGTCTCGAAGGAGAAAAATTCAATTACCAGTACATGCCGATAGGACAGCAGGGAGGGATACACATTTCACTGCCGCAGCTGGTCAGAGTACAGCCGCTGCAGGATGCAGATGATTTCGAAGATTACTTCGCGCGCCTGAGGCAATTTCCCGAGCAGATGGATAATACAATAGCGGCGATGCGCATGGGAATGCAGACAGGGCTAATGCCGCCAAAATTTATAATGGAGCAGACCCTCCCTCAGATGAGTAATGTCTTCGATGTGGAGAGCGCGGATAAGTCAATTTTTTATGTTCCGGCGAACGGACTTGATGCACCGGAAGAAGTAAAACAAAACATCAACAGCGAGTTAATTTCAATAATAGATACGTACGTAAATCCTGCTTATGTGAAGCTTCACGATTTCGTACGTGATGAGTACCTGCCTCTGTGCAGAACTGATGCGGGTATCTGGTCGCTTCCTAATGGAGATGAAATGTATAAACTAGCAGTGAAGAACTACACTACAACAGACCTTACACCTGATGAGGTTTTCGATATCGGAATCAGCGAGGTCAACAGGATAAAGCAGGAAATGGAAAACGTAAAGAATGAAATAGGATACACCGGAACGCTTGATGAGTTTAATGCATATCTTAAGACCGACCCGCAATCTTATTACACCGACAAAGACAAACTTATGGAAGGTTACCGATCCATACTCCGTAACATGGATGAAAAGCTTCCATCACTATTCGGGATACTTCCTCAAGCCCCATATGATATTATAGAGATAGAGGAGTTCCGCGCAAAGAGCGCGCCTGCTGCGTATTACTACTCTGCGCCGGAGGACCGCTCGCGTCCGGGATATTTTTACGTGAATGCGTATGATCTGCCGTCACGTCCGAAGTACACAATGACTGCTCTTGCACTGCATGAAGCAGTACCCGGACATCACCTACAGATTACGATTGCGCAGGAGCTTCCAAATCTACCCCGCTTCCGAAAGGACGGCGGTGAAACCGTTTTTGTGGAAGGTTGGGGGCTGTACGCCGAGCATCTTGGTTACGAATCGGGTATGTACGAAGACCCTTACCAGAAGTACGGTGCGCTGACATTCGAGATGTGGCGTGCTTGCAGGCTGGTTGTCGATGCGGGCATGCATTACAAGAGATGGACACGCGAGCAGGCGCGTGAATTTCTAACCAGTAATACACCGGGCTCTGATCTAGACATGGGTTCTGAAATAGACCGTTACATTTCATGGCCGGGACAAGCGCTTGCATATAAGATCGGTGGATTAAAATTCAAGGAGCTCAGGAAGAAAGCAGAAGACCGCCTCGGAGAAAATTTCGATGTACGGGAATTTCACGATACGGTGCTCAAAAACGGTGCGCTGCCGATCAGGATCCTCGAGATGAAGGTCGAGGAGTGGTTGAAGAGCAAGGGAGCATAATTAGTTATTAATTATTAATGTTCAATGATTAATGTTTGTTGAACTGCTACATTGGCTGGGATCGACTCTACGAGTAGTAGACTCGTAGAGCATAGTTCTTTTGTCTCACACAATTTCTCTTTTTAATGTCCGTACTTTTGACCGCGCAAAATTCGATTCAAGTATTTTTTTATTTGTATTGCCCTTCGGGCATAGTTCATTTGTCCCACCACCCCGTTTCCGCTCCGCTTGGCTTCTTTTGCTTGTCCAAAAGAAGCAAGGACAGCCTGTATGAAAATCGTCTAAATTTCACGTGTTCTGCACTCGAAGAA
>CALGOI010000036.1 GCA_937959065.1 uncultured Ignavibacteriota bacterium
GTGTAAAACAATCATCTAAAACAATATTTTTGGAAAACAGTCCGTCGTAAAAAAATATATTTATATATTTACCGGAGGATTTCTTAGAGAAATATCGATAAGCCTTCTTAGTATCTATTCCGCCGCCGGAAATATCCTTCCATTCACCGCCGTTGATCTTACGGATTTTGTATGCCTGGCTTGGGTCCAGTATAGTGAATTTTATATCCTCTTCTATCAATGCTTCGAGAGTAGCATCATTGCAAGCAGTTTCGGGAAGCCACATACCCTCCGGGTCTCTGTTAAAAGTATGTTTAAAATCCTCCACGCCCCATTTTATCTGTGTAATCTTATCTCGTTCGTTTGCGAGCGGCATTATAACGTGGTTATATATCTGAGCTATGGCGTTACCGTGCCCGTTGAATTTCCTGACACTCTCCCTGTCCGCGTCCACTATCATCTTAACCCTGTGCGGATGCTTCTTCTTCATCCAGTTGAGCAGCGTAGGACCGACATTAAAACTCAGGTATTCGAAATTATTAACGTGTTTAACCACATGGTCTTTTTCGTCGGCGATAACTGCTTCAGTATTTGGCTTGTAGCATTCCTGGTATATTCGCTCGTTCCAGTCGTGGAGCGGCGCGGCGGATGGTTGCATCTCTACCTCACCCGTCCAGGGGTCCTCCCTTGGCGGTTGGTAGAAGTGCCCGTGTATTACAAGGAATAAGTTTTTATTCTTCTGATGTTTTTCAAACATTTATTTAACTGCTTTCTTTATAGTCTTCTTTGTTGCTTTCTTCTTTTTGGGCGGACTTTTCATCACGTACTCTATCCCAACATCAATCCACTTTGCCAGCTGTTTATCTGTCTTAAAACCCGGCGGGTCGACATACAGAAACCCTCGCAGCGGCCGTCCTGTGAAATCCATCAGACGCACGTTAGGTTTTTTGAGATACTCATCGTACTTCTCATCGAGAACTCTCACCATTAACTCGTTCTTAGCGATACCCACAAACATCTTATCTTTGAGCATATAAGCAATCCCGCCGAACATCTTCTTCTGAACAAGCCCTTTCTTCCCTTTGAGGATTGTGCTTATGCGTTCGGCTAATTTTTCATCGTAAGGCATTTTAAATATCCTCTTCTTTAAACTCTTCTTTAAATTCTTCAGAATCTCCCTTAGCTTCTATTTTAAATATATTTACCGCTAGGGGGGGAAGCGTAACGTCGATGCTGTTCTCGTACTCCAGATGCTTCTTTTCAACGGAATTAATTCCGCCGAGATTTCCGAGTCCGGTACCGCCGTATTCTATCGCGTCGCTGTTAAATATCTCTTCATAAAAACCGCTCTTCGGAACGCCGAGAGTATAGCCTTCCCTTGCTATCGGTGTCATATTAAAAGTAAAAACAAGGAATTCCTTCTTATCGAATGAATACCTGATAAAACTCAAAACTCCGGCATCAGCGTCACGGAAATCAATCCATTTAAATCCATCGCTTTTAAAATCCACTTCGTAAAATGCCGGGTACTCTTTGTAAATTTTGCTAAGGTCTTTGAAATAAAGCTGGAATTTCTTATTCAGTTCGAAATCCAGAACGTTCATCTCCATGTGGGATTCGCTGTTCCATTCATTGTACTGCGCTATGTCGTTTATCATGAAGTTAAGTTTCTTCCCGGGGTGCCCGAACATAAAACCGAAGAACAACCGCAATGTCGAGAATCTTTGCTCGACATCTCCCTGAAATTTCTCGATGAGTGTTTTCTTACCGTAAACTACTTCATCGTGAGATATGGGCAGAAGGAAGTTCTCGTCAAACGAATACCACAGTGAAAAGGTTATCTTATTGTGATCGAATTTCCTGTAAATAGGGTCCAGTGAAAAATAATACAGCACGTCGTGCATCCATCCCATATTCCATTTCATGTCGAAGCCCAGTCCGCCGAGATATACGGGCGCGGTAACACCCTTCCACGCGGTGGATTCCTCTGCTATCATCAGAATGCCCTTGTTATCTTCGTGAACTTTCTCGTTGAGCTCGCGGAGAAAATCGACTGCTTCGATGTGCTCGTTTCCGCCGAATTTATTCGGCTCCCATTCTCCTTCGTCCCGTGAATAGTCGAGGTAAAGCATCGACGCGACAGCATCCACTCGCAGCCCGTCGATATGATACTCCTTCAGCCAGAAAAGCGCATTGGAAATAAGGAAGTTACGTACCTGGTGCTTACCGTAATCGAAAATCATCGTCCCCCACTCCTTGTGGTAACCCTTCTTAGGGTTTTCGTAAGCGTATATCTCTTTGCCGTCGAATTCATACAGCCCGTGCCCGTCTTTTGGAAAATGTCCCGGAACCCAGTCGAGAATAACCCCGATGTTGTTTTGGTGGCAATAGTCGACAAAGTACATAAAGTCTTCCGGTGAACCGTGGCGGCTTGTCGGGGCGAAGAAATTCACTACCTGGTAACCCCACGATTTATCCAATGGATGCTCCATCACGGGAAGGAGTTCAATGTGCGTATAACCGTTATCCTTTACGTGCTCCACGATCTCGTGCGCGAGCCGGCGGTAATTCAGGTAACCCCATTCGTTTGGGTATTCGTTGTCTTCGAAGTCACGCTTCCATGAGGAAAGATGAACCTCGTATATAGAAACCGGCTCTTTTTTGAAATCCCAGTCCGCTCTTTGCTCCATCCATTCGCTGTCCTTCCATTCGTAGCGGTCGATCACTCCGACGATCGAAGCATTCTCCGGACGCATCTGCGTCCGGAAACCGTACGGGTCGGATTTTGTCCGCACTTCATCATCGATCGTCGACCTGATCTCATATTTATACATCATCCCTTCTTTTACACCGGGGATGAAAATCACCCAGACACCGGAGTCGTTGAAGTTTTCCATCTGGTACATCCTGCCGTCCCAGTTATTGAATTCCCCGATGACACAGACTCCCTTTGCGTTCGGAGCCCATACGGCGAAGTGAACTCCTTCGATTCCGTCGAATTCCTTACGGTGTGCGCCGAGCTTCTCATATATTTTGTAATTCTTTCCTTCACCGAATAAATGCAGGTCATACGAGGATAGTGTAGTCGGGAAATAGTACGGGTCATAGCGGCTGACCTCATTTCCATTATAATCGGTATATTCGAATTTATATAAAAACCTCTCGTCCGTTTTTTTGAAGATTTTCTCGAAGATGTCGGTGCCCTCAATCCTCTCCATCTCCACGGGTTTTTCCCCTTTGGGTTTTATCATCACCATCTCCACGGATGGCATATATGTGCGGACGATCATGGAATGCTTACCGTACCTGTGCGGGCCGAGGATATCGAACGGCTTCTGGTAAGAAAAATCCGCGAGGGATTTCGCCCGGAAGTCGTTTTTAGTCAGATTGTCTTTTGAAGAGGAGTTTTTAGCCATATTTACCGGTAAGCACTAAATTATTAAAACGATAAGAAAGAAAAACTGTAAAACCGTAGATTGATTTTAACCGCAAAGGACGCGAAGATCGCAAAGAGCGCGGAGTTTTTTTGGTAGATTGTATTTTCATATGTTTAAAAATTTTTTGTCTTTACTCCTAAATCCGGGAATGTTTTTACAGGGGTTTCCGGAGTGGTTGGGTTTTTGGAATTTTTGATTTATTTTGCCACCTACCATCGTTCCTCGGCAGGCAGGCATATTAGCACGGATGTTCTCGAATTAATGCAGATTATTTTTAATTTTTTCATGGTAGAAGAATGTTTATTATTCACAACCCCTCTGTCATTGTAACCGCTCCTCCGTTTCACGGATTCGCGGACAATGACTTCTCCCCTTTATTCAAAGGGGAGATTACAACTTTTTTACAAAGATAAGAAATGTGGGCGAAGTTAAAATGAAATTAAGGTTATATGCGTATATATCCCCGATTGTTGAATAAGTGTTGTTCTTTTGGTAGTTATTTTTTAACCACAAAGACACGAAGGGCACAAAGTTACGCGAAGAAATGAATTTATGATATGAACCCAAAATAATAAAGTGTGAAATTCCTAATTATCATTCTTCAAGAAATACCTGGATAGTAGAGGAACTTAATAATTTCAATCACATATAAATAATAGATATAAACCTACAAAATGAGTAATTTGGTAAAATAATTATAGATTTTTTCTGAAATTGTAAATCAAATTTTATGAAAGCTTTACTTATTATCATAATATTATTCACATGCGCTTGCACTTCAAAATTTGAAAAAGGTATTAACGAAACTTCCGAAATAAAAACCCTCAATACAGTAAAAGAGTTATCAATTAATGAAGGTAATAATCTCGATAGCTTGAGATATATTGCAGCATATAACTATATTATAAATTCAGCTGAACTTGATAGCTTTTGTTTAAGATATAGGATTAAGAAGGAAGAAAAGACATTTTGCATTAAGAGAGAAGTTTATAAAATCAGGGCAGACGATTCTAATGAGATTATTGAATATCAATACGGACTCGATCTTCCTGATAAGCCCTGGCGAGAAGAAAAAATTTATCCTGATAAAGAAAGGTACATGAAACTTGTTGATTCTATTCGTAATATCAATATACAGCCTTATACCTATCCTGATACAATAGACTTTTCTTATATTAGTCCTGATGATATTGATTGTAACTTTATATTGAAATATTCAACGTTTGATAAAAACAGACTTCAGGTAAATATGCCTTACGGAATACAATGGATAAATGATAATGTCGATGGAAAAAACTTCAGCAGTACCGGATTGAGATTTACGATTTTCTTCTCAGAGGGAAGCACTATAATTGATAAAGTGTTTGCATATACTTGGATTACCTAGTCTCCATACACACTCTACCATATTGGACGACAGGGGAGTAAGCGTTCCCCAAACAGGTTTTTGTCCGAGGGACTCCTTCGGAGGGAACGAGGACTACCTAAATATTGCAACGTATTTTACTTCACCAGTACCATTTTTTTGGTTAAGGTGACATTTCCGGCCTGGAGGCGGTAAATGTAGGTACCGCTTGCGATTCCAGAGCCGTTGAAATTTACAGAGTACTGTCCGGCGTTCAGCTGTTCGTTAACCAGTGAAGCTACTTCACGTCCTGTAAGGTCATAAACTTTAAGCCGAACGAAATCCTGCGAAGGAATATCGAACCTGATCGAAGTCATAGGGTTGAACGGGTTAGGGAAATTCTGCCCGAGCGAATAATCAGCGGGCACTTCGCTGCCGGTCAGCTGTACTGAAGTTGACATATCTATCAGCGCTGTCCAGATGCTGAGATTAGCTCCGTCGAGTCGAGTCCATATCGGGCGGACGATTCCGTTTTGCGCGACTATATTAGTGTAATCTCCGAAGAATCCCGTAACAGGAGTGAATGGTGTTGTGCTGATCTTAATGTTTTCGAAAGTATCACCGCCGTCAGTCGAGCGCGCAATATAAACGTCAGTCTGTGTATTCGTGTATGCTCTCCTGTCGTAGAATACAACATAGATATACCCGGTCTCCTGATCGACATCCATCCAGGACATGAACTGTTGTTTACCCGCAGGGTCATTATTCACGCGAATCGCATTACTCCAGTTATTCCCGCCGTCGGTCGATTTATAAAGCCATACATCGGTATCGGTTATGCCGTTTCGCTGGTCGGTGAAGTTAACATAGATATTCCCGTTATACGGTCCGCCGCTGATATCGCAATCCGTTACAGGGAGGCCGTTGCAGCGTGTAAGTCCGGAGATGGTGTAATCCCATCCGCCCGGCTGGTCGCCAATATAAATGGGGTTGCTGAGCCAGGTATTCCCGGCGTCGGTGGATCTATTAAAGAAAATTCCGTAAGTAGTATTTCTAACCAGCGGACCCGACCAGGCGATATAAACTTCCCCGTTAGGTCCGACAGTCGGCACAGCTCCTTCAACTGTATTGTCTTCATCCACGCAGTCACCGCCGAGCTTATCTATGCGACGCTCTGTAGTCCATGAAGCGCCGGCATCGGTCGAGCGGACGAACCAGATACGTGAACTATCGGAAGGCGAGCTGCTTCCGTACTCGTCAAATTCAGTCCAGCTGACGTAGATATTATTATTAGTGCGGTCGACGACAGCCCACTCTTTATCTTCCTCTTTCGCGGGTGAACGAAGACCGAAGTAGTTACCGTTATTCCAGGTGACACCGCCGTTGGTTGATTTCTGGCATACGATGCGGTCGATCCAGCTTCCACCGGCCGGGTTCGATAAATGGAAATAATAATAATGTCCGGCTGTGTCTATTATAATGCAGGGATCTCCCCAGACACCGAAAGTCGAAGTCATCGTCTGGCGTGTCCAGTTAGCTCCGCCGTTGGTTGAATAATATACATAGTTGAGGTTTGAGCCCGCTACGAGCTGCATAGGATTCAAAGGATTCATCATGATGGAAGGTTCGTTAGGGCTCCCCGTATTCGATATCATCACATTGGTAAACTGCGCATTGAGTATTCCCCCACTCAATAAGAACAGAATGAGAAATAAGTTTTTCAAGAAAATAACCTCCATGTTAATTGTTTTCCCCATCACTGAATAAATTAGGGAAATTGGGGATAACAAAAAGTGTCATAAACTATGAATATTGCTATTAATATATGCACTTATTACCTTTAGAAACAAATAACTGTTAAAACTACCGTAATCTCTATACAGAAATCAATATTATTTTTTTTATTTTTTTACTTAATTTCACCCTCTCATAGTTCAGCTAATGGATGGATAGCACAATATTATGGTTCAGGTAATCTTGTGTCCATTGATTTTGTAGATCAAACCACCGGATTAATGTTCAGAGGTGACAGATATTTTCTAAAAAGTACTAATAGCGGTGAAACGTGGTCTGAAAATATTATCAATATTATGTTCCCCGGTATAAAACAAGGGATGTTTTACAGTACTACTTTTGGTGCATTCTCACCCGGACCATTTATCACTACGAACGGAGGAAATTCATGGTTTTTAAACCCTCCACCCACTATGGGATCATATGATATTCAATGTATATATATTCAAAATGATTCTATCATTTTCTTAAATGGAATAGATGTAGATATTTTGGATGGATCAGTTGATCCAGTTATTTATAAGAGCACAAATAAGGGAAATAATTGGACTGAGGTTGACCGCGGTGGCGGGGCTAATAATTATGCAGATATAATTTTTATTAATGATAATACCGGGTTTGAATGTAGGTTTACAATCAAAAAAACAACAGATTCAGGAAATACCTGGTTTGCATTTTCACAAAAAATGAGACAAAGAGTAGAGTTTTCACAAGTGTTTTCGGATACGATGTATCTCTCTTCAGCTGATGGGTATGTTGCAAAAAGTGTTAATCTTGGCGCAAACTGGGTAGAGTATCACACGGGAGTTAATGACCATTTAAATGATATTTTCTTTTTAAATAATCAGACCGGGTTTGCCGTTGGGCATCAAGGCGGGATTGTCAAAACAACAAATGGCGGAGTAAACTGGGTTGTTCAGAATTCAGGAACTACTAAACGTCTTAATGAAATCTGGTTTATCAATAATGATACAGGTTTTATAGCCGGGGACAGCGGATTATTATTAGTTACGTATAATGGGGGTGTAACTTCATTAATACAGAACAGTCAATCAATACCAGTACATTTCACATTAGATCAAAACTATCCAAACCCTTTTAATCCTTCTACAAAAATAAAATTCGACATCCCAAGATCATCTTTCGTAAAGCTCACCGTACATGACATACTCGGTCGGGAAGCGGCAAAGCTGGTGAATGAAGATCTCAGCGCAGGGAGCTATGAGTATGAGTTCGATGGTACGGGATTGAATTCGGGGGTATATTTTTACAGGATTGAAGCGGGAGAGTACATGGAGACGAGAAGGATGGTGCTGTTGAAGTGAGGAAGTAACCTCACCCCGCCTTCGGCACCCCTCTTCCCGCATCAAGTGCTGGACAGGCTCTTGGTAAGGAGAGGGGGCAAGCAAATCTGTAGTTTCATTTAAAAAGTTAGCGAGCTTTTGTTTGAAAGACAGTTGGCGTTCCCAAACAGGAGTTTGGGAACGAGTGGTAATTACAAAAATAAGACATTATTCAATTCTTCCAGGCGTTTTTCGTCGTCTTTTGAGCGGGTGTCGATGGCGATGACAAGGGTTTCTTTGTCGCCTTCGATGTTATATTTGCGGGATCGGTCGGTGGAGATGGCTTCCATCAGCTTAGCGAAGTAATCGCTTTTAAAGATGGGGCTTTCCCTGTCTTTCGGGAATGTGAGAAGTATCTCGTTATCGTGTATATTTATTTTTTCCAGTCCGAGTTCCGTGGCTTTTATTTTGAGTTC
>CALGOI010000037.1 GCA_937959065.1 uncultured Ignavibacteriota bacterium
AAAGAAAGTAAGAAAGTAAAGGAAAGAGTACTATATCTTCCCGGTTTACAAAACGGTTGATACTTGCGCGGCTGAATTTGAAGCAAATACACCGTACCACTATTCCGCATACGAAAAATACAACGAAACGGAATCTTCCGATAAAGAGAAGGTAATTATTCTTGGTGGTGGTCCGAACAGGATCGGCCAGGGAATCGAATTCGATTACTGCTGTGTAAGATGTGTTAAGGCACTGCGCGAAGAGGGTTATGAGACAATAATGATCAACTGTAACCCGGAGACGGTTTCTACCGATTATGATACAACGGATAAACTGTTCTTTGAACCGCTGACTACAGAGGATGTACTCAACATTGTTAGATTAGAAAAAAATGTTAAGGGTGTAATTGTCAGTTTCGGCGGCCAGACACCCCTGAAAATAGCCAAAGAATTAGAGCGAAGCGGGCTTAAGATACTTGGTACTTCATCAAAGGATATTGATGTAGCAGAGGACAGGAAAAAGTTTGGTAAGATGCTCGACAGCCTGAATATCCCAAAGCCGGAATACGGCACTGCAAAGACATTGAGAACAGCTTTAAGGATCGCTAATAAGATTGGTTATCCTGTGCTGGTACGTCCCTCGTATGTTCTTGGCGGAAGAGCAATGGAAATAGTTTACAATGACGAATCCCTGACGAAGTTCTTCCATGAAGCTGTTAAATATTCAGAGGAGCACCCGGTCCTTGTTGACGACTTCCTGGAAGAAGCGAGAGAGATAGATGTAGATGCTGTCAGCGACGGCAAGGATGTATATATTGCAGGAATAATGCAGCACATCGAAGAAGCCGGTATACACTCCGGTGACAGCACATCGATACTGCCTCCCCTATCGATAATAAAGAAGAACCTCAAGGAAATCCGGACTTATACTAAGAAAATCGCGCAGGCATTGAACGTTGTGGGGTTGATAAATATACAATATGCAATCAAGGATAATGTTGTATATGTTATTGAAGCTAACCCCAGAGCATCCAGGACGGTTCCATTTGTGAGTAAGACAACCGGCGTACCGATTGCATCGATTGCGGCGAAGGTAATTATAGGACAGAAATTAAAAGACATGGGTGAGCTGAAGGACCCGGAAGATCTGAAATACATCAGCATAAAAGAATCCGTGTTTCCGTTTCAGAAATTCCCGAGAGCAAAGATGTTCCTGGGACCGGAGATGCGATCGACTGGTGAAGTAATGGGAATATCCAAGTCATTCGGCGCGTCGATGGCGAAGTCACAGGAGTCGACCGGCAATCCCCTTCCGCTGGAAGGAAACATTTTTCTTAGTCTCAATAACAACGACAAAAAGCAAAAAGCTATCGACCTGGCAAAGGAATTTCAAAAGCTCGGGTTCGGGATCGTGGCAACGACGGGCACGAGTAAGTTCCTCAACGACAACGGCATCGAATCGGAAGCGGTATTTAAGGTGAACGAAGGCCGGCCGAATGTGGTCGACAGGATCAAGAACAAAGAAATCCATTTAGTTATTAATACACCGCTTGGTGAAGAGTCCCGTTTCGATGAATATGCGATCGGGTGGGCGGCAGTACAATCAAAGATACCGTTTATAACAACCTTATCAGCTGCAAGCTCCGTAGTGCAGGGAATCCGCGATATGAAAAAAGGAGATATTGCAGTACGAAGCCTACAGGAATATTATAAGCTTTAACTAATTGCGGCTATAAGTCATCGAAACAATTTCATCCCATCCTCCCTGCTCATTTTCAAAAAGAACTTTTACAACCGGGTTGACCGAGTTAGAAACATCAAACACGAACCGGTAATCCTGCTGTCTCTTTAAAACGGGCTCTTCATATGTTCCATCCAGAGTATATACTTTTGCGGATGAATCGTAAGTACCCTCGGCAGTTATGTAATATGTTCCAAGTTCGTCCAGCCCAATCAAAGTGTATTTTTCCTGAGCATTATCATAACCCATAATGGTAATGCTTTTTACATTCATGCCCATCATTGTACCTTCTGCATTGAACATTATGAACCGTCCGCCAAGTATCATATTATTTTATGACGTACCTGATCCCTCCATAGCTGCACCGTCCATTGTTGATTCCATTGTATAAGTCCATGAACCACCAAAATCCGTCTCTAGCCGCAGGTGATTT
>CALGOI010000038.1 GCA_937959065.1 uncultured Ignavibacteriota bacterium
TGGTTGCCGTAGAGTATATCCCAATCTCTTCTTCCCTGTGAAAAAGAGACATTGCTTAATGCAATTAGATTTAGTATAATTGTGAGACAAAATAAATACTTCTTTAGTCTCGACTTATTGAATATGTATGTGGAATGGGATTTCAAAAACCCGAATAAATTATAATTTATAATTCGTAAACTTTAATCAATAGGCAATAGTTTAATTTTATAAAAACCTTTTAACCTCAATAGCTTATCGAAATTTTTTACCCGCATTTGCAATCTCTATAGTTTTAAAACTTTTTTCAAGTCATTCAATTATATTAATTAAGTTTCATTATTTCAATGGTTAAGAGAAAATATTTTATTTACCTTATTTTATTCATTTTTATTGTTTTTGTTCCAAATAATAAGGGTTATTCCCAATTATTAGAACCATACCCCGACCTTAAATGGTATACTATCGAAACTGAACATTTTATCATTAATTTTCATGAAGGTTCCGAAAGGACAGCTAAAACAATAGCCAAAATTGCTGAAGAAGTCTACGGACCCATTACAAGTCTTTATAATTATAAACCGGATAGTAAAACTACTTTCAAAGTAATGGATGTTTCAGATATTGCAAACGGAGCGGCTGATTACTTTGGCAATAGAATGTTTATTTTTGCATCTCCACTTGATTATGACTTGAGAGGAACACACAACTGGTTGCGAAATGTAATTACTCATGAATTTACTCACATTGTTCAGCTTCAGTCAGCAATGAAATGGAGCAGGAGCTTCCCAGCTTTTTATCTTCAATGGTTAGATTATGAAGATGAAAGAAGACCGGATGTTTTGTATGGATACCCAAATGTTTTAGTTTCATATCCAATTGCCGGAATTGGTGTACCGGCATGGTTTGCTGAAGGAGTAGCACAATATCAAAGACAACCTTTAAACTATGACTATTGGGATTCACACAGGGATATGATACTGAGAATGCAGGCTGTTGGTGATAAGATGCTTACATGGAACGAAATGGGGCAGTTTGCAACAGTAACTTCACTGCAGGCTGAATCGATATATAATTCAGGATATAACTTAACAAGATATATTGCTCATAAGTATGGTGAGGATAAACTAATAGAAGTTAGTAATTCACTGGGAGATCTCACTAATTTTAGTATGGATGCTGCAATGAGCGATGTATTAAATAAAGATGGCAATGAAATTTACAGTGAATGGAAAAGTTTCGTTAAAAATGATTACAAAAACAGACTACGTGAAGTTGAATCGAATAAAATTGAAGGTAAATTAATTGAGAAAGAAGGATTTGCAAATTATTATCCTGCCTTCTCCCCAGATGGCAAAAAAATTGCATATCTTTCAAACCAGGATTATGATTACGGGACTACTGGTCTTGTTTTATATGATATTCAAAAAGATGAAACAACTCCTTTAACCGGTCCTGTATCCTCATCGTTTGCCTGGTCACCCGATGGGAAAAAGATATTGTTCTCGAAAAGGAATCCTCCAACAATTGAATATGTATCTGTATATGATATCTACGAATATGATATTGCCACGGAAAAGGAAAAACAATTAACATCAAACCGAAGAGCTTATTATCCAAGTTATTCAAAAGATGGGAATAAAATAGCTTACGTTGTTAATAAGGATGGTACTTTGAATCTCGAGATTGCTGATGCTAATGGAAAAAATCAGGTTCGATTAACTTATTTTGATAATGGTGAACAAGTTTTTAACCCAAAGTTTTCTCCTGATGGAAACTCAATTTACTTCGATTACGCTTATGAAAACAACAGAGATATTGCGGTCATAGATATCGAGACAAAAGACATGGAATTTCTTTTAGAAGATCCATCTATAGATTCCAGATCTCCTGTATTTTCACCTGACGGTAATAAATTGTATTTTGCATCTGATAGAACCGGTATATTCAATATTTATTCAATGGATCTTGATTCAGGTGACATAAAACAAATTACCAACGTGCTTGGGGGAGCTTTTATGCCTAGTGTAGATGGGAATGGCAATATTACCTTTGCTAGCTTCCAACCAACCGGATATAAAATAGCATTACTTAACAATTTTTCAGAAAACGATATTAATTCTTTAGGTGCTTATGACCGTCCCGAGAGACTGGTAAATAAATATGCAATTACCGATTCACTGTCAGCTGTTGGAAAGAATAATTTCAACTGGGATAGTTTAAAGAATTTTAATGATAAGAATATTCCGGATTATAAGGTTAAGCCATATTCAAGCCAGTTTTCATCATTACAGTTTTATCCTATAATCAGATATGATAACTACATCAAGGATCGAAGTTTTCTTGACGCTATTAAACTTGGTGTATATTTATTTTCAGACGAAGTTCTTGGCCAATTTTCTATATTTGGAGGTGCTACGATCAATAAAGAATTGGAAAGAGATATTTTTATGCAATTCCAATACAATAATGGTATGCCAATCTTCCATGACTTCTTTACAAAGACATTGAACTTTCACCCCAGATTTTCGCTTGAAGGTTACAACATAACAAGAAAAACAACAGCTGACCTAATCGCAAGTATCGATACAATTCCCGTCGGAGTTGAATATGATCTTCTAGCTTTCGATTTTAGTATGACCTTTAATGCAATTAATCTTGATCATAAGTTCAAATTAATGTATAGCTATAGCAAATATGCTTCAAATCTGGATGGATTTGTTATTCCTCAAAGCGGGATATTTGTAAGATCTTCATCACAGGATTACTTTAAAGCTAGTAATTTTGGCTTCCAGTACAATTTTGATGAAATAACTCCATCTAAAAATGAAGACATTAATCCAATTGGCCAAAGATTGAGATTGAAATATGATTATGAAATTAGTGAAATAAGCCCTGAACTTGAAGTTAAGGATGATGGAACTCTGATAGAAGTTTTCCAGCAAAATAATCTAAACAAATTTGAGGGAGAATTATGGAAATCCTTTGGTTTGTTTAACAACGAACATTCAATTAACTTAACCTTACGAGGCGCAACCATTTTTGGACCTCCTGTTGATGATTTTTATGCATTCTACGCTACAGGATTGCCGGGAATGCGAGGATACCCCTATTATGCACTGGGCGGGGGAAGACTTGCAACTGCTAAACTTGAATATAGGATGCCTCTTATTCAAAATATCGATATGCGCATTTCACCATTTTATCTGGATAAACTATACTTCTCAGTTTTCGGAGACTTTGGAAATGCGTGGGATGGCGAAACAAGTTTAAGTGATTTTAAGAAAGATGTTGGAGCTGAATTAAGATTACAAACAAACTCTTTTTACATTTTTCCAACAAGTATTTTCTTTAGTGCTGCATACGGACTGGACGAATTTACCAGAACATTTCAAAATCAGGATGTTACATACGGTAAAGAATGGCGATTTTATTTTGGTATGCTATTCGGATTTGATTTCTGGCAGAATTAATTTTATTGTGGAGCCGATTGAGAAGTATCAGCGTGTGAAGAAATATCTATATTTAATAATCCCTCTGTTGTCACTATAGTTGCATATTTAGTTGGAGTTTGAAAACATGCTGTATCAATGGGTATATTACAACCGTATATACCCATTACTTTTCTAACATTGCTATCTACGTACTGAACGGAAACAACATATGTTCCGGAACTAACTTCAGCTAGTCTATAATCATAAGATAGTACATACTTATTATTTACTTTGCGAATATCTATTACTTGTTCCGATGTAGGATTTCCTGCTAATGGAAACCATATTGATTCTCTCCAGGCATATACAATATATTGACCATTTTGCTCTGTAAAATTTGAATCTACAAATGTAATACGCCCGTTTAATGTATAGGCATCAGGAACAGGTTTGATACCTTCATAACACCCAAATATGAAAATAAACACTGTTACTGCTAATATATTTATTGCCTTCATAGATATAAATTTGTTTCCATTTAAATATCATATTCCAGCAAATAAATTCAATACTAAAATTTTTAAAAATAAATATAAAAAAAGCCATTCAACATTTGAATAGCTTTTATAAAAAATGATTTGTTTAATTTATTAACCAAAAACCTTTATCTGCCTGATTTCTTTATATCTTTCTGTTTCAATAACACAGTTGTAATCTCCAGGAATCAATTTATTTAGTTCCATTTTGTTAGAATAATGACCTCTTTTTAAGAAATCTCCATTGATCAATATTTGTACAGTCTGACCTTTTTCATCCGTAAGCTTTAAAAATACTATTGAATCAAATGGTAGGTTAAAATTAATTTGTGGTACTATACCTGACTTGCCCAAACTATTTGATGCTAGCTGGTAAGAATGTGTTGTTGATAATTTAAATGTAGATATTCCAGTATTTAATGTTTCCATATGCTTATCTCCCGTATAAAAGATTATTTGTTACCATATATGGCAAGAAATATGCCAAATTCTAACAATATTAAAAAATAATGCCTAACTACTGTTATTACAGTATCTACTTAAATTATACATAATGAACTAAATCAC
>CALGOI010000039.1 GCA_937959065.1 uncultured Ignavibacteriota bacterium
ATACAGCAGAAGCGGTAAAGACCCTGGGCGAAGATATGCTTAACAGCTGGTCCGATAGTGCACGAAGAAGTCTAAAATCAGCGGAGTCCTATATCAATGCTTTAGAGGAAGGAAATAAGCCCGAGAATGGTGGAAACCCATTAGAGTATGTTATCACCCAAGATCAGAAAACCAGGGACGGAAGTAAATCCCTGGCAATTATAATGGAGTATGGAATTGAGCCTTTTGATATGAAGCAGAAAATATTGAAGGGCAGACAGAAGGTTGTAGTCAAATTTGATTACGGATCACCGAACCAGTCCAGGAATAAGAAAATCCCGAAGGAAATATATAATGTAATGAGATCGCGAATGGATAGGACTAAGACAATCCGTATCGGCGGCGACACGTTTTCAAAATATACCATGTATCATAGCCACATAAAGGAAATATATGGAGAGGAAACCGCAAACAAGATTAATCCACGGAAAGAGAAGTTTTTAACTATAATGCCAAAAAGTCCGCAGAATTTACCGCCGGGACAAGGTGGAGTACGCACTGGTTCAGGAAGATTTGCATTCAGTGTAGCTTATAAATGGAAGACCCGGGAATTTGACGGACTAAAGGCAGAAATAACCAAAAGTGGTAATAAGACCGAAGTGCATAAATATTCCACATTTAGAACTATATCCGCCAATTCGGACCCACATTCATGGATCCACCCCGGCATAATGCCAAAATATATATTCAGGAATGCCCTGGATAGCCATTTACCTAAGATCAGACCAATCCTGGAGAAAGCCCTAGAGCTTGACCTAAACCCGTCTTAAAATTTATTATAGCATACAATAATTATAAAAGAATAATTAAGTATCTTTGTAATAAATAGTATGGTAGAATTAATTAATTTTAACGCGTATGCCTATCCTTTTGGTGGAGAAATAGATCTTAATTGGGACTATAAAGGCACTTATCCAAAAGACGGCATTGTTCTTATATTTAAAGCTCAAGAAGAGATAGCGGATCAAACAATACTAGACTATCTCAATGGTGATGATACGGTGCTAGAGAAAAACAAAATGCAGGTTTTTCCCGAAGCCGACATGTACTCATACATGAGAGAAGCCGCGGACTACGATGTCAAGCCTGGAACCAGGTATTATTATAGTTTAGTAATCGCGGTATTTCCGCCAAAAGAGAATGATGAAGCTCCGGAACCTGAACCGATATTGTCAAATATCGTAAAAGCCTCAACCGAGGGAAAAGAGCTTGATGTTGAGATAAGTGTTGTACCAGCGAAGAAAGCCGTATTTGAATTAGTCGAAGCGATCACGAATAACGTAAGCAAGAGAGCCGACAGAGCAAAGCTGGATGTATATGACGAATTTCCAAAGGTTGACGCAGAGAAAGCGTTCTTTACTGTAACGAGAGCAACAGCAGAAACAGCCGCGAGATTTTGGGGCAATATCCTGGCAGATAAGATTGACGCTTATCGAAAAGGGATACTCGATATGGAAGTAATAAACGTAACCTGGTATGTAATTAACAATGGAAAGGTTAGGGATAAGATTACTGACATAATGAGGGCACTAAGACCGCTAATGAACAGACATTTAAAAAGGCGGTTTCAAGAAGGGGTTGTTGATGTCTCGATAAACTTAATGGCGGATGAAGCATTTAAGGAAGAAGGATACAGGTTCTACTCATCAGGAATGTTAATAACCTTTATTCTAGAAACAGCAGTAGAGTTCGAGAAACAGCCGCAAATAGCACAGGATATATTTTTCGATCTAAACTTTGATGTTAATAAACCAAATCAATCAAACAGCAGTACGTTAG
>CALGOI010000040.1 GCA_937959065.1 uncultured Ignavibacteriota bacterium
AAGTCTTTTTTACAATTCTTCTATTATTTCTTTTAAGTTCTAATTTATATTCACAGGATAATACCAATGAAACGAAGAAATACCTGACGTGGGCGGCTATGCAGCTGATCCCATCTCCAACATTTTTCCAGGATCAGAATGAGCAGGATGCGAGAGTGATATTCGGGTTAAGATGGCAGGTAACGCCTTTAAATATTTCTTTCAAGGCTAATAAGTATGTTTCCCCTGTGCAGTTTTTCATGATTAACCCTGTCAGGAGATTCACAGGATCGGTGTAATTATTCGTTCAGCCGGAATGGACTGTGACGAGCTTTAAATATTCTAATCTCGGAAGATTCGGAATTAGTACGGGCAGCAGAGTGTTATTTCCAATACAGGGTGAAGGCGAAAATCTCGCAGGATCCATAGGTGGAAAGTTTAACTACAGGGATGATCTTACCGGGGATAAGGATTCGTATTTTGGTGTAGAGGCGGGATTGTATTTTTTCTACGGATTAATGGGAGTACAGTTTAACTATAATATTGACGCGAAGACAAATTACAACGTTGGTTTATTCATTAAGTATTTTTAAAGAGTGAGAAAAGCTATTATCAGAAATATTATTACCATTGCATTCTTATCGGTTATATTTTCCGGGTGCTGGTTTGCCCGCGGGATAATACATAATTCCACCGATGCTATTTTCGGGACACCGGGTAAAGTAAAGAACAAGATAAAAGACCCGGTAAAAGAAGATGTGAGATTATCTGCTTTATGGGTAGGTCATTCGACTGTCCTTATACAGATGGATGATAAAGTTGTAATGGTTGATCCTGTGTTCGATGATGTTATAGGCGGGCTGATGCTGAGGAAAGTAGAAGCCGGGCTTAACCTGGATGACGTTCCAAAGCTCGACGCAGTTCTTGTATCTCACGCGCACATGGACCATATGAGTTTAACCAGTTTACGTGAAATAGACGAGAGATTCCCAAATGCAAAGCTGGTATTTCCGCTTGGCTCGGAGTATTACCTGCCTGCTTATGATATGGAAATGATAAGATTGAATACGGGTAATTCAAAGGAGCGCGGGTATATAGGTGAATCAAAAATTGTAAACGGAATAAAAGTGACCGCTGTATTTGCTCAGCATCAGGGCGGCAGGTACGGACTGGACAGCTACAGCTGGTATGTACCGGGATGCACCGGGTACATTTTTGAATATAACGGGCTCACGGTTTTCTTTGCC
>CALGOI010000041.1 GCA_937959065.1 uncultured Ignavibacteriota bacterium
ATCATTTGCGATCAATTCAAGAGCCTTGATTCCAACTTCGTATAAAACTTCTGCGCTCAAAAGACAAACCTGCTCATGATTTCCATTAAGTTCATTTAATAGCATTTTAATAGCACCGGAATCATTAGTGGTAATTATTTTTTCAGCTTTTTCCTTGGTTGAACTAAAATCGTTTTTCATAACGATACAATTTTTTGTTTAAACATAATACGTTTAAACATACAAAATAACATTTGTTTCTATTATTGTCAATAAAAATATATTAATATTTGATTATCAGTCATTTGTATTAGATTATAAATAATAATACTGACACAAAAACACAACAAAAAAAGAAAAAATTATACTGGAAACTATTATTTATGCAAAAGTTTCTATAGTTTTGTGTCGAAAAAAAATAATTCGTCATGAACTACAGTGACCGCATTCTGAATACTGCCAGAGACCTTTTCTTTAAGTATGGTCTTAGAAATGTAACAATGGATGACATTTCCCACGAGTTAGGTATGTCAAAAAAGACTTTGTATCAGGCTTATGAAAACAAGAAAGATATAGTCCAGACAATTACGAAAAAGTTTTTGGCTAACCATGAACAACAGTATGAGTTGCTTATTACCGAGGCAAAAGATGCGGTCGATGAAATGTTAAAGTTGATGGAAGAATTGAATTATATTTTTAAACGGCTTAACCCCCGAATGATATTTGACATGCAACGCTATTTTCCAGAGGCTTGGGAGATATTCAGAGAACATAAAAACAACTTCATGCTCGCTAAAATTATTGAAAATTTAAACAGAGGCATGAATGAGGGGCTATTCAGAAAGGATATTAATATGGAAATTATAGCCCGTATGCGTTTGGAACAAATTCAAATGGCATTGGATCCAATGATTTTCCCTCCGGATAAATTTACTATCAAGGAAATTCACCGGCAGTTATTACTGCAATACTTACATGGAATAACCACATTGAAAGGCCATAAGTTGATTAATAAATACCTGGACATAATCGAAGATTAATATGATAAAGAAATTAGTAATTGTATTAGGGGTCATTGTCCCGACTTTAGTAATTGCTCAAGATACAAGCACCTATCGTTTTTCATTAGTACAATCTATTGACTTTTCCTTTAAAAATCATAATAGTGTTGTCAATGCACAGATTGATGAAGTAGTTGCTAAGGCACAGAAGAATGAAATTCGGGGAATTGGCCTTCCGCAAATAAACGGTAGTGTTGATTTCAAAGATTTTATTGAACTGGCAACGCAGTTAGTACCTGCTGAATTTTTTGGTGGACAGCCGGGAGAGTTTGCACCGGTTCAGTTTGGAACACAATACAATACAACAGCATCAATTGAAGCAAGTCAATTATTGTTTAGCGGTGATTACTTAGTTGCCCTGCAATCCTCCAGTACTTTTTTAGAACTGTCTAAAAAGAATACTCATCGAACTAAAATTGAAACAGCCCTTGCTGTATCAAAGGCATACTACAATGTATTGGTACAGCAAGAAAGGATGAAATTGATCAATGCAAATACAGACAGACTTAAAATATTATACGATGAAACATCTATTATGCACGACAAAGGAGTGGTTGAAAAAATTGACCTTGATCGTGTAAAAGTTGCGCATAACAATATTTTAACAGAAAGGGGGAAATTTGAGAAGCTGCTGGTGCTTGGCTATACCATGCTCAAATTTCAAATGGGTATGGATCCTGCCGCAAAGCTGATTCTTACAGATTCACTTACTGAGCATGGTCTTGAAGTTCCCAAATCCGAAATTTCGGATTTTAATTTTTCAAACCGTATTGAATATTCCATCCTTGAGACCCGGCAGCAGCTATCTAACCTGGAATTACGAAAAAACCGTTTAGGGTATGCACCCACCCTGGTAGCTTATGGGAGTTATAGTTGGCAGGCGCAGCGAAACGAATTTAACTTTTTTGATGCCAATGAGAAATGGTATCCAATTGGTGTGTTCGGGGTCAAGTTAACGGTTCCCATCTTTGATGGCTTTCAGCGTAATTATCGCATACAGCAATCAAAGCTTTCCCTCCAAAAAGTGAACAATGACATGAAGCTATTAAAGGACGGTATTACAGTAGAATTACAATCTGCACATATCAAATTAGAAAATAGCATGGCCTCTGTGGCCAATCAAAAGGAAAATATGGTATTGGCAGAAGGAGTTTATGAAGCTGCTAAAAGAAAATATGAATTAGGAACTGGATCCAATATTGAAGTAATGGATGCAGAAACAGCCCTTAAAGAAGCACAGACCAATTATTACTCAGCATTGTATGATGCTCTGGTAGCAAAAACCGAGTTAGAAAAAGCACAAGGTATATTGATCAAATAAATGTAAAATCTATGAAAAAAATATTGATACCAGTATTAAGCATTGCAATTTTTGGAGCGTGTAGTTCCGATAAGAAGGCAGAACTGGAAAAGCTTGAGCAACAACGGGAAGAAATTGATGAACAAATTGCACGGCTTAGAATTGAAATTGGAGGCGATACACTTGCCTCCAAAGAGGCTAAGGCAATGTACGTGGAAGCCTCTGATATTTACTATCAGCCATTTAGCCATTTTGTTGAAGTACAAGGCTTGCTGGATTCTGAGGAAAATATAGGTATTATGCCCCAGACTTCAGGCCAGGTGAGAAAAATATACGTTCAGGAAGGCAGTCAGGTAACTCAGGGACAGCTTCTTTTGGAGTTGGATGCACAGGTATTACTGAATACAATCAAGGAGATTGAAACATCGCTGGACTTTGCTACTGAAATGTACAATAAGCAAAAAGCATTATGGGATGAAAAAATAGGTTCTGAAGTTCAATATCTCACTGCAAAAAATAAAAAGGAAGCTTTAGAAAAAAAACTGGCAACCTTAAAAGAGCAATTGGACATGACAAAAATAACTTCACCCATTAACGGGGTGGTTGATAAAATAATGACTAAAGAAGGTGAATTAGCAGTTCCTGCCATGCCAGTATTAAGAGTTGTAAACCTTTCCAAGTTAAAAGTCAATGCTGCGGTTGCCGAAAATTACGCTTCAAATGTTAAACAGGGAACCGATGTTAAATTGTGGTTTCCAGATGTTAAGCTTGAAGTGTCAGCAAAGATAAGTTATGCCGGCAAGGTAATAGATCCTGTCAACCGTACTTTTGATATAGTAATAAGGTTAGATAAAGTTGCTGGCGATTTAAAACCGAATATGCTTGCAGTAGCTAAAATTGTAGATTTTCAAAAAGATTCAGCAATTGTAGTTCCAATAAATACGATTAGAAAATCTGGTGAAGACAAGTTTGTTTATGTAGCGGAAAAAGATAACGAAAGGTACATAGCCAGAAGGCAACAAATAAAGACTGATATTGACTATAACGGTATGGTACTGATATCAAATGGTCTAAAGCCTGGTGACAAACTCATTACATTTGGTTTTCAGGAATTAACAGATGGTCAACCGGTAATTTTTTAAAGAAATTTTGAATTATCTTCCTATATGAAAGACGAAAAATACAAGTATTTCAAACCCACCAATTGGGCAGTAGAGAATAAAACGAGTATATACATTATTAGTTTAATAATATGCTTGTTTGGGATCATCACTTATCTCAGGCTTCCTAAAGAGAATTTCCCGGAAATCGTTATCCCTACAATTTATGTTAGCACTCCTTATCCGGGAACATCTCCTGTTGATATGGAAAACCTTGTAACGAGGCCCATTGAAAAAGAAATTAAATCCATAAGCGGTGTCAAAAAAATCACCAGTAATTCGGTACAGGATTTTGCCAATGTAGTTATTGAGTTTAATACAGATATAGTTCCTTCGGAGGCTAAACAACTTGTGAAGGATGCAGTAGATAAAGCTCGACCGGATTTGCCTACCGATTTACCTCAGGAACCAACTGTGATGGAGATTGATTTCTCTGAGATTCCGATTATGAATATTAATATTTCGGGCGATTATGATTTAGATCAATTAAAAATTTGGGCAGAAGATTTACAAGATCGGATTGAGGGATTAAAAGAAGTTACCCGTGCCGATTTGGTTGGAGCTTTAGAAAGAGAAATACAGGTTAATGTCAATATGTATAAAGCCCAGGTTGCACAAATTTCTTTAGGCGATATTGAGCGTGCAATAAACAGCGAGAATATAACCATGTCGGCAGGACAAATAGAGATGGGTAAAATGCAACGCTCTTTACGGGTTGCTGGGGAGTTTGAATCAGTAGAGCAGCTAAAAAAAATAGTCATCCGTTCGATGTCTGGCGCACAGGTGAGATTAGGTGAAATCGCAGAAGTAAAGGACACCTATGAAGATAGAGAAAGTTATGCTCGTTTTGATGGTAAAAATGTAATCACCTTAAATGTTATCAAAAGGAGCGGTGAAAATCTCATTGAAGCTTCTGATAAAGTAAAGGAGATCATAGCTGATATGAAGGAAGTCAAATTCCCCAAAGACTTGACAGTGGCTATTAGTGGAGATCAATCCCGAAGAACCAGAACAATGGTAGCCGACTTAATCAATTCGATTATCATTGGCTTTATCCTGGTTACTATCGTGCTTATGTTTTTTATGGGGCCAAATAATGCCATGTTTGTCGGACTGTCAGTTCCCATATCAATTTTTATTGCCTTTATGGTAATGCCTGCATTAGGGTTTACCCTGAACATGGTTGTTCTTTTTGCTTTTCTGTTTTCTTTGGGAATTGTTGTTGATGATGCGATTGTGGTGATAGAGAACACCCACCGAATATTTAATGAGCATAAAGGAAAAATGAGCATCATTAAAGCTGCAAAAGTTGCAGCAGGGGAGGTTTTTATACCTGTATTAACCGGCACATTAACCACAATTGCACCTTTTATGCCATTAGCATTTTGGCCTGGGATTGCTGGTAAATTTATGATGTATTTACCTCTAACCATTATGCTAACACTGATTGCTTCACTTCTGGTTTCATATATTATCAACCCTGTATTTGCGGTTTCCTTTATGAAGCATGAGGATGAAGAATCTATTAAAGAGCATCGTAAAAACCCGCTTAAAGGGTTTAAACTGATTGGAATTACACTGGGAAGCATTGCATTGTTCTCTTATCTTACCGGATCTTACGGCATTGCCAATTTCTCAGTTTTCGTTTTATTATTAATGTTACTTAACAGGCTCGTATTGCGAAAGGTAGTTTACAATTTTAATCATAAACTACTCCCCAACATGATGAATGGTTATGAAAAGGTATTGCGTTGGTCTCTGCACAAAAGGCGACCTGTATGGATAATAGCAGGGTTAATAGGCTTGTTCTTTTTATCCATAACGATTACCGCACTCAGAAGCCCTAAAGTTGACTTTTTCCCACAAGGAGAGCCTAACTATGTATATGCGTACATGCGACTTCCGGTAGGAACAGACATAGAAGTTACAGATTCCTTAACCAAAGTTATAGAACAGAGGATTAGAAATGTTGTTGGTGAAAATAATCCCATCGTAGAATCCATTGTAGCCAACGTAGGTATAGGTGCCGGAGATCCTATGGAGAGAGATCAAAGTATAACACCACATAAAGGAAAAGTTGCTGTGGCTTTTGTGGAATACGCTGACAGAAACGGTCAATCTACAACGGAGTACCTGGATAAAATCAGAGAAGCAGTTAAGGGAATCCCTGGTGCTGAAATTTCAGTAGAAAAAGAACGAATGGGGCCACCAACCGGCAAACCGGTTAATATTGAAATCAGCAGTGAGGACATTGACCAGCTCGTATTAGTTACCGGACAACTGAAAAAATATCTGGAAATACAACAAGTCCCAGGCATTGAGGAATTAAAATCAGACTTTGATGCCACCAAACCGGAAATTGTTATTAACCTGGACAGGGAAAAAGCCCTTAGAGAAGGTATTTCTACAGCCCAGGTTGCGATGGATATTAGAAATGCGGTTTTTGGGAAAGAAGTATCTCAATACCGGGAAGAAGAAGATGAATTTCCCATTATGGTAAGATATTCAGAAGAAACAAGAAAAAATATCAATGCCTTATTAAGCTCGAAAATAACGTACAGGGATATGAATGCCGGAGGTAAGATCAGGAGTATTCCTGTATCGGCCATTGCTGATATAGATTATTCCACAACTTATGGGGGTATTAAGCGCAAAGGATTGAAAAGGGTAATTACGGTTTCTTCTAATGTTCTTTCCGGCTTTACCCCGGATGAAGTAACAAAAAATGTACTTAAAGCTATTGATAAATATGATTTGCCATTAGGTGTAAATGTTCAACTTACCGGGGAGCGTGAAGACCAAAAAGAATCTCAGGATTTTCTGGGATTAGCTTTTGGAATAGCGTTTTTAATTATCTTCCTGATACTTGTCACCCAGTTTAATTCTTTATCAAAGCCACTTATTATCCTTTCAGGAGTAATATTCAGTGTAATTGGAGTTTTACTGGGTTTCGCCATTTTTAATATGAATATATCTGTTGTTATGACCGGATTTGGCGTTGTTGGCCTGGGAGGTATTGTTGTGAAAAATGGTATTCTGCTCGTAGAGTTTATGGATGAGATGCTAAAGGAAGGCTACAACCTGAAAGATGCAATTGTCAGGGGGTGTAAGTTAAGGTTGCAACCGGTATTATTAACTGCTGTATCCACTGTTTTGGGATTATTAGCTATGGCAGTTGGGTTTAATATCAACTTTGTTACACTGTTCACAAACTTAAATCCACATATCTTTTTCGGAGGGGATAATGTTTCCTTCTTTGGCCCATTATCCTGGACAATCATCTTTGGGCTTTTATTTGCTACGGTATTGACATTGGTGATATTACCTGTAATGTACTATCTGGTATTCCGATCCAAAGAGAAAGTAAAGAGAATAAAGGAAAAGTATTCAAGCAATGGACGGTCAGACCAAATAGAACAACATCAGGCGACAATGATTAATTAAAGTAAATATGACAGATGAACATATTGAAAACACAATCAGACAGGTGCTTGCTGATAAATTTGATGTAAGCATGGATGATATTAAACCTGAAACTCATATTTCACATGAACTTGGAGCGGACTCTTTGGATATGATTGAAGTGATTATTGAGGTTGAAAACCAGCTAAATATTATATTTCCTGATGATGATGAGCTTAATACAGTTGTTACTCCAGGACAATTGGTAAATTATGTATTAAAGGTGAAAAACAGATAATTGTTTTGCATGGTCGATAATATTTTCATTGAAATTTACAAAACTGCTAAAGCTTATGGCAGTTTTGTAAATAAGCAGTTGCAGGTAGCTCAAAGCTGCATTTCCTACGAACAATTCATCATTCTTAACTCCTTGCTTCAGCAGAACGGACAATCTCAAATTCAAATATCCATTCATGTGGAACGAGATAAATCGTCAGTTACCCGGATATTGGATACGCTTGAGAATAGAAACCTAATAGAAAGAAAAGTAAATAAAGAAGACAGACGCAAGAACCGGATCTTTATTACACATTTCGGAAAACAAGAGGCTTTGAAGGCTAAAAAAATTGTTAATGATACAGATGGAAAAACTTTGCTAAACATAGATGAAGTAACATTCAAAAGATTTAAAAATAGTCTCATTAAAATCACTTGTAATCTCGGCCACAACTTGTGACAGATAATAATGTTAGCATGAACAAAGTGAGAATCTCCCTCGTAAAATATCTTAATGCTGTTCCATTTCATTTCGGACTAAAAAGTTTCTTCACAACGGACAGTGTTAAAGTATCCCTTGACACACCTGCTGTATGCTCAGGTAAATTACAGTCAGGCAAGGCAGATATTGGCCTAATACCCGTAGCTTCAATCCCTGAAATAAGTGGTGCGGAAATATTTTCCCCTTTTTGCATAGGTTCATATGGTTCAGTAAAATCGGTGATGCTTTATAGCAATGTGCCAATCCAGGAGGTAAAAAATATTTTACTTGATTATCAATCTAAAACATCTGTTCAGCTCATTAAGATACTCGCTCATAAGTTGTGGCAAATAAAAGTCAACTTTATCCATACCAAGCCTGGATATGAACATGATATTCAAGGGAACACAGCCGGTTTGGTTATTGGTGACAGAGCATTGTCGTTCCTTCACAAGTTTAGTTACCAATACGATCTGTCTGAGTGTTGGAAATCTATGACAGGAATGCCTTTTGTTTTTGCTTGCTGGGTAACAAACAAAAAACTCTCTAAGCCCTTTCAAGATGACTTTAATCAGGCACTTCTTTACGGCTTAAACAATAAATCTTCTGCTGTGAAAGCATTAGTGAATAGAAATGATTTCGCTATTGATCCAACGCAATATTTGCGAGATAATATCAGCTATGACTATGATCATGAAAAGAAAAATGCCATGAAGCATTTTTTAGCCCTCTCAAAAGAACTTGAAGCAGCAGAAAATTCGGATTATCAAACCTATGAAACTTAAAGGCTTAATATTAAGAACTCCTTTTTTCAATCAGGGTTGCGGTTCAATAATAAAGCTACGATCACTAAAGGCAGGCAACAATGCTTCGTAGGTATGCCGGATTACGTCATTTTTATTCAAAAGAGCCATAGCATATATAAGGGGCACATAATGATCTGGTGTTGGGGCAGCTTGCTTGCCATATTTATATTTTTTATAATCAATTAAGGCCTTTATATCTCTATTATCTATTTTTTCTTTTATCCAATCATCAAACTCTTTATCCCAGCCATAGATATCTGTGTACCCACTAAACATTTTAGAGCCGGCAAGCTTGAGGTTATGAACCACAGCACCGCTGCCAATGATTAAAACCCCTTTACCCCTGTACTTCTTTAACTGTAAAGCAAGGTCGTAGTGATATTGCGCTGAACGGTAATAATCTATACTAAGCTGGAATACAGGAATATTTGCCTTTGGAAATAAATGGCGCAGCATAGGCCAGTTACCATGATCAAATCCCCATTCCGTTGTTATCTCTATCTCATCCACTGATGCAGCAATATCTTTAGCTGTTTCTGGTGCACCTGGGGCAGAGTATTTTAACGTATAATAGTTGTCAGGAAACCCATAATAATCGTATATGGTTTCAGGCCAAGGGGAAGCGTTGACAAAGCTGCCTCTTGTACACCAATGTGCTGAAACCACCATAATAGCTTTTACATCGTATTTCTCTCTAATCTTCTTACCTAAATCACCCAAATAACTCAGAAACGGGTTTCCATAATACGGCAGAGGAATATCCATTGGATTGCCATGAGATGTAAATAAAGCAGGGAGAGTTGAAGTGTTTTTTAGTTCACTTGTTAATTTATTTAATGCGTTTAATCGCATTGTACCTATGCCAAGTGTTCCCATACCAGCCAATTTTAAAAATTGTGAGCGCTTCATGATTTTTCAGCTAACTCTTTAAGATTAGTTAACGTTTCAAAAGGCCCATCAACTATAAACATATTTATCAGCCACATAGGCATATTTATTTCAGGGTCTGCGTAAAATTGATACGTTACATTTACTCCCTGGCTATTTTGTTTGGTAAGCTTCCAAAAACCATTGGCGGTATTCATTCTTATTAAATCTTCCTGAACTGGATAAGCACTGGGTTTACTAACCATGCTAACAGTTACATCGCTATTACTATCTTTTTTTACTTCCTTCAACATTACTGCATCTCTATTGGCAAATGGCCAGGGAAGATCGATCCAACTATATTCATACCATTTCGTTGAGCTTATCCGCTTAATCACTTTCGCTTCTTCAAGGTTTGTTTGCCATTTATGAAGCTCCTCGGTTTTGTTAATTATGGCTAAGACTTTATCAGAATTTTGTTGAATACTTGTAGTGGCTTTAAATTCTATTGATTTCCCATCACTGGATTCACGAGTGTATACTTTGATCCCATCTTTGTCTTTTCTTAATTTCCACTCAGACTGCACGGGCAGCACAAAGCCCATCAACCCCGAAGAAATGATAAGCAGATATATAAATATGTTTACACGTCTAACCATTTAATCTAACTTTATCAAGCAGCTTATTAAGCATTTTAACTTCTCCCTCAGATAGATGAGATATTAACTCATCCATACGTTGCTCACATACATCCATTTCTTCAAGCATGTTCAAACCATATAGAGTGATCTTAGCTTCTACCAATCTTCTGTCTTTTCTACTGCCCCTTCTTTCCACCAATTTTTTAGATACCAGCCTGTCTATCATCCGGGTAATATCTGAACTTCGGTCGAGCATACGCTCTTTTATTTCTCCCATAGTTGCAGATTGGGGATATTGTCCTCTAAGGATTCTCAATATATTATACTGTTGAGAGGTGATTTTGTATTCTTTAAGAATATCCTGGAATTTGGAAGTAATGAAACAATTGGTGAAGTAGATGTTTATTATTGCCTTTTGATATTCGTTCTTAAATTTTTTCTGCTTTATTTCATCTTCAAGTCTCATTGTCCAAAATTGATTAATTGTATTTGCTTTGTGTTCTGTACTCTGTAATTGCCTTATCTAAGGCATCTAATTGCATCCATCCATAGGAAACAAATTCTTGCTGTATTTTTTTTCTGAACAGCCGGTTTTTAAGCCCGTTCATTTTTATTTCTGTCATCATGGATATACTCACCATGTCATGCTTTTTTTGTTCCAGTTCAAATCTGTAATAAACTTTTATTCCTTCTTGCTCAGAATAGAAGGCAATTCTTCTGCCAGGCAAGCAATCTACTACCGTGCATAGTGATTGGTTTTCTTTATCTCCAACTATTGTTTCAACCCACAATATTGAGCCATTGCTCAAAGTATCTTTACCTAAATGCTCTACACGGACAATGAAAGGCATCCATTTTGAAAGATAACTACAATTTGACAATAGCTCCCATACCAAATCAACTTGTGCAATAACAATTCTTTGCTCTGTATAATGGTTAAGAAAGCTCATTATTTATTAGAAATTGCGGGATATTTGCAGAAGTAATGCTCATTGTCTAATATATCCAACATAAATTTCGCAACATCCTTTCTGGAAATTGTCATTTTGAGTGGGTCTTCTTTCTTCGTCCGTACAAGTATTTCTTTATGTTGGTTATTATTACTCAGTCCAACCGGCCTTACCGAAGTCCAGTCAAGTTCGCTTTGACGTAGTACACGTTCCTGGTCTTCATGGTCGGCATATGCAATGCCTACATTGGTTTTGTTGATTAAAAACCTAAATAGCCAATTCACTTCCTGGTAGCTTTCCCCTACACCCCATGCAGAAACGGTAATAACCCTTCGTAATTTTTTTTCTTTCATAGCCTTGACTATATTTTTCATGGATTTATCAAGCAAATTGCGAGGAGATATAACTTTCGACCATGGCCGGTCTGATTTTCTGCAAATATTTAAAGCAACCAATACATAATCACATCCATCAATAGTGGTCAGAACATTTTCATATTCCAATGGCGATCCAATTACCACAACTGGTTTTTCACCAGATATTTTCGCCCTTGACTTTTCCCTGACAAGACAGACGGGTATCATATCCTGGTCAATTACTTGTTGCACCAAGTGTTTCCCTGTTCTGCCGGTTGCACCGAATATAGCTACCCGTTTACTCATTTTTTGGTTAAGCTGCTCAAGATGTCAGGGTTGCGTATCCATCCGGTTACCCAAATAAGAACAAGAATCAATGATTGAAATATAAATGGCTCTGCATTGCTCATATGTGTAACAATAGCTCCTCCCATATGGGCACTTAACAGCAATACTCCTAAAGATGATGTTCTTGGGATAATAAATAATAATGCTGCAACAAGTTCTCCCATTCCGATTAACATCAATCTTCCATCCAAGCCCCACTTTTTAAAGTTTTCTACCAGTTCCTCGCTACCTGAAAGCTTACCCATAGCACTCATGGTAAACAGTGCGGTTATTAATCCAGCTAAAACCCAAGCGGTAATTCGTCTTCCTTTACTCATTGTTTTTGTTTCCATTGTAATTATGATTTGGTTATTAATCTTTGTCGTAATTATATGAGGGTAAATTTGTATTTGCTTCAAGTTCACTGGCAATAAACTCTTGAATCACCTCAATGGTTTGTGCACCAACTACTGCCTTACCGTTTATAATGAAAGTGGGAACTCCCGTGATGCCCCTTTCCTGTGCTTCTTTAGAGCTTCTATCTACTTTTTGCAAGTTGCTTTCATCTTCCAGGTACTGCTTCAATTCCTGTGGGTCTAAGCCAACTTCCCTGGCTATATCCAGCAAGGTTGGTAAATCACCTATGTTCTTTCCCTCCTCAAAATTTGCCCTAAAAACAGCTTCATGAAAGGCTTCAAAGTGTCCCTTTCCCCTGGCAAAATTATTAGCTGCCAGGCTTAGTCTGGAATTAGCCAGTATTTTCCCATTGAGCTTCATGCCTACATCTTTTCCAAAATCTTCAATGTATTGTTTCATCCTGTTCATATCCCGGCCTTTGAAATATTCTGCCGTTAATCTTCCTTCTTTTGGTGTTTCCGGATGTATTTCAAAAGCCCGCCAATCTACATCAAAATCCAGCTCCTTTTGTACTTGCCGAAGACGCTTTGCTCCAATGGTGCAAAAAGGACAAATATTATCCGAGTAGATGACAACAGTTGGTTTACTCATAGTGGCATGAAATAAAAGATAAGTGCTACGGCTATTCCAGCACCAAAAGCATAGCTAAGCACCTGCCAGGCTCTTGCCCTGTCTTTTGCCCTGAACTCAGCCTGATCAATGGAGTCAGTTTTCCCCACTTCACCTAAATTGAATATATGGCCAAAGCCAAAATACACGCAGAACTTATTGTAAGCTTGAATAAAGCCTGTTGCACTCATCACAGCAGGGATAAATATGAGCAACCTCCACCATTTTTCAACTCCCAACCAAATCAACAGTGCAGCGGTAAGTATTGTGAGGGCTAAACCAACCCATCCTGCTTTTTTTCTTCTTTGGATTTCCTCCCTACCCATGTTACAAGCACCTGGAATATAGCGGTTTTCATTCGGGTTAGTTTCGTTTGTTTCCAAAGGGTTCAACGAGGCAAGATAAACCCCCGTGTTTATCTGAATAGCATTCATTTTATTTGATTTTTAATTGTTTGAATAATAGAATCGTTCGTTAATTATCTGTTCATCTTTCCACCTTTGAACAGCAACCTGATTAAGTTTAACCCGATTGCCACCCTGGTATGTCATATCAAAACTCCATTCTACCATTGAGGTATTATCACCTATTGCTACTCCTTTTACTTCAGCTCCATGAAACTCCTCTACTGCACTCATGGATTCCAATTCACGTTTGCGGTTGGCTTCTTTTCCCACAGTGGGTTCCTGGTTATTCTCCTGCATTACCACATCCTCATGGTAGTATATTTCAAAAGCTTCCATACCTTTGCCGGATAGAATCATCTCATTTAATTTTTTTACGTTTTCTTTTATATCACTCATGGTTTTAATTTTTTTTGTCTTGCAGCGCAAGATAGATTTATATTGATTTATTGCTTCCTTGCTTTAACTGTAAATGCCACCGTTGCCTCATCACCCATACCCATGCCGCCATAATCAATATGGAAATCCTTTCGGTTTACTACCGTCATTCCAGTAAAGGTGG
>CALGOI010000042.1 GCA_937959065.1 uncultured Ignavibacteriota bacterium
GAATTAAAATTACTTCAGATATCATCTAAAGGTAAATTTTTAGATGTAGATCTGAGTGCGATTCCTGAATTACTTCATTTTGCCACTATTCGAGCTAAGGAAATGGGCGTTGAAGTGGATTATATGGTGGATTCCATAGTAACAGGTTTAGGTCGTAAATCTCCTCTTATTCTGGATAACCTGGGCTTAAAAATGGATCAACTTGATAAAGCGGTTATTAAAGTTGCTAAATCACATGATATCCATATTGACAAAGTTGGTGAACTTGAGCGCCAGATGTTCTTAACGGAGGCAGCTGTGCTAGTGGCAAGAGAGGAGCTGGAAAAATCTACAATTACTCTTGATGATAACGGATTTGCTGCGGATAAATTGAAAGCAAACTATGAAGATCTTCGGAACGAAGCCGGTATTTTAATCGCTGAAGGTGTAAATCCTCTTATAGAAACAATTCTTGAATCCTCTGATGGAATGAAAATTGCCGGAGGATCCGCGCTTTATCTTACTGATCTACTTGCAGGAATGCTTCCGGTGATAGCTTCGGTTAAAGTGGCTTTCCCGGGCATGGCTACAGCAGGTATATCCGCAATGACAAGCCTAACAACTTATGCAGGTGCTCTTGCCGGAGAGTTTTTATTTGTCTATGATACAATTAATATGGTGCAAAACGCCTGGGATTTCCTATCTACTACCAGGCGCGGCGGTAATTTCATGGATGAATTGTATAGACTAGGTGAGAACGTGGCTAATGATAACTTTTTTAATAAGATCCTGGGTATTCAATATGATTTCACTCCTCAAAACGATCCAAAGAATTTATCCGGAGATCGACAGAGTTTAGATAAGGAATTAAATGAGCAACAGCAAAAATTAAAAGATGAAGGTAAAAATGTTGATGATCTGAAGAAAAAATATGAAGAATTAAGGAAAGAAAATCAAAAAGGCGGCCGTGGTGGACGTGGAAGCAAGGGCAAAACAGAAAAGGAAAAAACAATTGATGAAATAATTGCTGAAAATATTCAGGCCGTTAAAGATCAGATGGAGCTGTATGAATTAACTTATGGAAAAGAAGGAATCACAAAGCGGGAAGGCCTTGATCGAATTATAAAATACCACAAGGACCTGGGCGAAGCACATAAAAACAATTTACCATTACTCCGGGAAACGTTTGAACTTAATCAGCAGATCAGGAAAGAAAAGGAAACAGATCTCGATATATTAAATAATGAGATCTACACTTTACAGGAAAAGATTAAAACAAATAGAGGTTTAATTGGAATCCAGAAGGAACAGACAATACAACTGCAGGAGCTTATTAAAAAACGTGAGGAGTACCTGGGAATCATTCAGGCTACAGCAACAGAACTGGAAAAATTAAAACCTGCCTTAAATTTTGATGATGAAAGCTTTAAAGAAGCTTCAGAGAGCTTAAGCGAGATCAATGCACGTTTCCTGAAGGCATTAGGTGAAACAGGAGCTGATGTATTTGAGGACGCTTTAACTGAAGGGATTGAGGGCGCATTATTGGACGCTTTCGGTGGTAAAGCAGATTCAATATTAGAAAAGTTCCTTTTGAAAATGGCTCAGAATATCGTTAAGACATTTTCTGATCTGTTATCAAATGCGATTATTAAATTTTTCATCAATTTATTTTCATCATTCATCCCGGGTGTAGGATCGTTTTTAGGAATTGCTACAGGTGGAGCTACATCTGTACCGGCAGGACCTTCATTAGGTGGTTTACCAGGTGGGGATAATCTGGGGCTTTTCAATTTACCGCCATCGCCGGTTAATACAGCTTCTGGAATATTGAATGATTTAATCCGTACCTCTTCATCACCCAGCACTAACATTGTTGAACATCCTTACATTGCAAGTACCAGAATTGAAGGAAGTGATATAAAATTAGTTCTTAAGAGAACAGATTTTGTAGATAAAGCAAGAGGAGAGGATTACGAATGACTATCGGCCGTAAATCTTTAGATCACGAATTGAGATATAACCGTCAGATATCGGACCCGAATCCAGGTTGTAATAAAACATCCTGTAAGACTGAGGAGAGGTAATAATGGAGCTATTGAATTGTGAGATATATGTCCCGGGGTCTTTTCTTAGTCTAAAAAGCGTATTGAAACTTGAATCCTGAATTGAGAAGGTAGGGGAAGTAAAAGAGTTAATTCCGTTATTTCTTAATGAGTAAGTAAAGTTAATTGTTAATTCGTTGAATGATGATAAGTCTAATGAATCTAAAGGCTGAAAGAAGGTACCGCTGAAAGCATAAAAGCTATCGAGTAATCCATTTTGTGAATAGATTAGTGTATCTGTTGAATTAACCGGATTATCTTTAGAACAAGAGTAACAAGAAATGACAAGGATAAATAATAAAATAAATTTTTTCATAGGAAGTAAAATAACAGAAAAAAGGCTTTAAAGCAAAGAATTATGGCATTCGCAATATTCGAAAAAGAGTACGAAATAGAGACGGGAACGCTGAGAATCCGCATAGATTATGATAAAAGTTACACAAATTATAATCTGGATTTTGATCTGGTAAAAGTAGCAAAAGAGCGATACGGCTACGAGGATGATGATAGATTAACTTTCTATCCAAATACCTGGGAATTTGAGTTTGATGACCTCGACAAGCATAATTATCACGTTCTGAAGCTTTCTGTGGGTGAATATTCAGCATTACTTCCTGAGAATTACACAAAATACGGAGGTGTAACAATATGGAAGGACGGAGTACAAATATTCAAAGGTTACATAGATCCATTAACATTAGAGCAGAATAATGAAGATAGATCAGTAAAGTTCGAGGCTATGGATGTTTCAAAAGGATTAGCGGATATAAGCGTTGAGCCTCTACAAAATACTGATTTTTCTAATATCCTTTGGTTTGTGTATCAGATTTACAAAAAAGTGTATCCCAATCTTGCTCCATTTCCGACTACTAACAGCAATTTTTCTAACGGTATACTATTCAGGCATGATTGGATATTTAAGGGTAACAATGCACCTGCTCCAGTAGTCATAGATCAGTACCGTTACTGGAATAATATCAGTGATGTTAACCTCACTTACTTTCATTGGGCTAGTATGGGGTTGTTTGGTGATGGACGCCCTGCACAGACTTATAAAGATCTTTTAAAACTTCTTGCTTTACAATTTGGTATGTCAATCGGTACCATCAGTTACAACAAGGTGTACATGATAAAAAGATTTAATGTAGCTAATCCTAATCCAATTAACCTTGATGAAATGATTGTTGGCGAAGCCAAAAGATATTTACATCTGCCTCATAAAATGGGAGCTCGCAATATTAATAATTGGAATGGTACCAGGTACTATACTGCCGGCAATGTTGAAACTCTTAACGGGCAGATCGATGGAGAGCTGAGATATCCAAAATTAGTAGATGAGTTTTCTACATACATTGGCAGTTATAACGATCCTGGTTCAGCAGGTACCTCTATATTTGCTTCATCAACATTTGGAGAGTTCCCTGTTTTTAATGGTGTATTCGATCCAGCTCTTAACTTTCCTTATGAGCATATAGGACGTATAATCGCTGAATGGATGTTCAGGACACGGGCACGTCCGAAGGACCGTATAGAGCTGACTGCTGACGGATTAAGTTATAATATGTTCGATTATTACTATTACACAGAAGCTGGTAATCCAACAACTACTTTCCGGCCTATGACAATAGAGAAAGATCATTTAAAAGATCAAACTGAAATTGTAGGAATAGAAATATGAGCGTAGTATTAATTCCATATGTTAACGGTGTAATGCCTCCGGCAATGAAAATAATTAGCTCTACCGGTAGCGTAATTGATAAGTTTGAGCTCCCGGAATGCACGAAGGATGGATTTTTGGAAAAGCACATTCCAAAAATGATTCTTAAAGATATAATAGATGGTACAACAAAATGGAGGCTCATAGGATGGAAGATCGATTTTACAATGCACTATAACGATTGGATCACAGGAGACACTTTGTATAAGTTTGCTGAAGTATTTGATTATAAAGTAGAACACCCGGACTGCAAAATTATTCTTACACCTCGACAGGATAACCCGGGGCGTACCTTTGAAGTTTACTACAAAGGAGATGCTATTGATTTGGGAATATTAAAAGGCGGGACCGCTTCAATCGGTCATAAGCTCCCTGTAATTAAATGGGGCAGTGTAAAAAGATATAAGAAGTTCCAAATATCAAATCCTAATGATAGGATAATAAATTTAACAAAACTTAAAATAGCGGCATAATGGCAGATAAATTAATTACAGTGGGTTTTGTAGATGAGAACGATTTTTATAAAGTCGATTCCGGTGTAGTTAATCCAAATATTAAAAGGCAGGGTGACGCACACACAGTTACCTATACTCATGTAGGAGATGGGGCTTATCAAAATGATGATGATATACCGGATGGAATATACGATTTTTATTCTGGCACAACAAAGCTTGTTAAGATTTTGGGTGTAAATGGTGAGTGGATCGGTGATGATTCACTTGATTATCTTCCTTTAGGTGGTGATGGACACTGGGACGGGCAGGGAAAACGTTTACACGATATAGATGATCCGGTATCCGGAATTGATGTAGGTGATCGTGATTATAATGATGGCCGCTATATTAAAAAATCCGGTGATACTATGTCCGGAGATTTAAATTTAAATGGTAATCAGTTAATTAATCCAGGAGATCCAACTGATGATAGCCATGTTGGTGATAAATTATATAACGATACCAGGTATCCAATACGCACAGGTAATAATGATTTTACGGGGTTAAATAGATTTTTAATTGATACCGGAGCAACCAAATATCCTAAGATCTATTATGATGATGAAGTGGGAGGCGGTAATGTATATGTAGCTCCAACTCATCCACTTCATATAGCAACAAAGCAATACGCTGATAATCTTGTATCAGGAATAACGGTACCTGCAGTACCTTATTCCGGTACTGAAGTAATTGTAATTGGAAACATAACTCAGGTATCAGGGAAAATTTATCCGTCTATATTAAGTGCTGCAAATCATTTAGATACTTTGGGGCTTTCCGCTTCTAAAAGAGGTGTTATGTATGTAAGAAACCATCCACAGATTAATTACTATGTAGCAGCTCTGAACTCATTTAAAACTTTTATTAATATAATCGGTTATGCTCCTGCATTATTGACTAGCGAAGATAATCCTGATGACTGGGATAATCTTGGTACCGTCATAGTTGTTTATCCAAAAGATGTAACTGCTAAACAAACAATTTCTAATTGTACTCTGATCTTCGGAGATAAAACATCCGGTACCGGTCACAGCAATAATCAGACAGGAGCAAGAGCATATAATGGCTATGTGTATAATAATTGTGTTATACTTGCTTACAATGATACAACTTTTAATAATTGCGTTCTTAATAATTGTATTATACTGCATGATGGAGCATTTAAAGCTACTTGTAATAATACAAGAGTTATTAATTGTGCATTCAATAATGAGCCAGTTATAGGAGATACTAATCTTGTTAAAATTTATACAGCTGGCTTTACATGGAATTTACCTAATGATATCACAGGCTGGGTACCTGAAGAATAAAATTAAATAATTTAATTATGAAAAAATTAATCTTAGTCTTTCTTTTGTCTTTAATTAGTTTACCGGCTTTCTCTCAAAAGTCATTCAGGTTTGGAGATTCTGTTTTAAGAGATACTCTTAATGGAAGTGTAGCTCTCAGGGATAAAGACAATGCTCCATCCAGCATTTATGGTTATAGTGGGACATTTAACAGTCTGCATGCGGAGGATGTTTTTTCAGTAGGTGAAAGTGCTATATGCTCAGTACCAGGAGCATGGGAATTTTTAAATCCTGTTACCTTTAACGACGTAATTGAAGTTGATTCAATTTTTGCTCAGGATTGGATATTAGCTTATGAGGGGCTTTCTCTTTCAGGTAATGGTGTTCTTATACTTGATTCAGGTTATTATGATTATGGTGAATTTTCAAGTACCGGTGCAACATTGCAGGGCGGTAATATTATTGATATAACCGAAAGCAGCTCTACGCTTGATGAAGTGGATAATACAACAATAATTCCGTACACAGTCTATTACTTATACTTTTCAGTTGGTGGTATTGTGGTCCGGGATAGCCGCGAAACTCCTCCGGGGATAGGATTTAGATTAAGCGGCGGTGATTGGACTACTACAGCAGGAGACATTCTGGCCGTCTTATATATTGATGGTGTTTTAAGAGAATTATACAGATCAGACTTTTAAAAACTTAAATAATAATTATGAAAAAATTATTTTTTTTACTAGCGCTGTTATTCATGGCAGTACCTTTATCAGCTCAGGTACAGCTGGTTAAAGTTACTCAAGAGCCAGAATATACGGCAAAATATACCAAAGTTTTAACTGATTCTGAAGTAACCGATAGTACTACAGGATCCGCAGCAGTCCTGGGAGATTCCAGTACTCACTATGTTACTTTTACTAACAGGGGCGGTGATACGGTTTTCTGGAATTGGAATGATGATACAGATGATGGACAAAGTAACACTCTTGCTCCCGGAGAAACATTAAGGGAAACTTTTAATAATGCCAGATTACCTATTTATATGTGGAGAAGGGATGGGAGTACAGATATAAGAATTGAGGTAGAAGTTTCTAAGTACTATTACTAAAAATAATCAAAATGAAAAATTTTATTATAATAGCATTTATTTTAATTCCTCAGCTCCTATTTGCTCAATCTGATGGAATAGGATCTGATGGAAAGAATGGCGAGGGAATAAATTTCTCAGGTGGATCATGGAAGGAAGGTGTAGATACGCCTCCTGATAATCCCGGACCTAGTTATGATCCTGACGCTGTTGCTTTCTGGACTGAGTTCTCCACTGAACCTCACGACACAATGAAACAAAAGATATCCACACTTTACACAATGTTTAAGGATAGTCTTGTGTATGATAGTATAGCTTATATGTGGGGATCATTCGGCACTACTCAGGAGAGTTCTATTGAATTGAAAAACCCCGGTAGTAAAACTTTAACATTAAATAATTCTCCCGGGTTTAATCCTTATGAAGGATGGTTAGGTAATGGTACAAACGCATTTATTAATACCGGAGTAAACCTAAATACAGAGGGTGGAGTTTACAGTCAGAACTCCTCAGCTGTTATGATCTATTGCAGAACAGATGCGATATCTAACGGAAATATATTCGGCGCACAAACAACTCCCAGCGCTGTTAAGTGTTTCCTGAAGTATACAGATAATAAAGTTTATGCTGATATTAATGATAAGGGTGATTCAGCATTTTCAATGGCTGTTTCAAGTTCTGCCGGTACAACTACATTAAGAAGAAATAATAATCTTAATTTTGATGTTTTAAAAAACTCAGTTTTATTTGGAAGTAAAAATACCGTTTCAGTGGCTCCTCCTAATCTACAGGTTTATTGGTTATGCAGGAACAATAGCGGCAGCCCCGCACTATATACATCAGGGCAGCAGGTTTCCTGGCTTGTATTTGGATCGGGATGGAGTAATACTGCTGAACGAAAGATTAAAAATATTATTGAGTGGTTTATGGATTCAAATGGTAAAGGAGTTATACCATAAAAAAAGAGTTTAACCTTATCTGGCGATATCTTATAAACTCAATTTAAAGGAAAATGAATGACAGAAACAAAAATACCGAAGAATTAGAAGATGAAGCTCCTCGTAAGTTTGGATGGCGTTCATTCCTTAAAAGACATAAGGAAACGATCGTTATTGTTGTAGCGCTTTCATCTTTGGTAGGATCTACCTGGAGTACTGTTGTTACTGCAATCATAAAAGATGATAGAGAAACTCAAACGATAGAAAATAATAGAGCTGCAATACAGGCAATAAACGACAAAGTGGGTAATATAGAGAAACGAGTATATGAATTGGAAAAGGGACAAGCCAGGTATGATGAGATCCTTCCCAGGATAGAGGAAAAAGTAAATGATATTGATGATAAGTTTGATAAGGCTGTTGAGAACATTAATAAAAAGCTAGATAAGAGATAAAAAATTTTTTTAATAATAATCCTGTAATTTACAGGATAAGGAGATTGCAAAATGGAATTTAATTGGCTTATTATCGTGGCCTATTTATTCAGGATACTCAGGAAGATCCTGGTAGAATATATCCCTTTTAAATGGAGTGATCCTGAAGGGAAGAAAAATATAAGGATCACAATTTTTAACGGCCTCCTCATTGGATTGGCTTTTGCTTTATCCTTCTATGTGTATCCGGAGGATCAGTATAAAACCTGGCAGTACATAGTGGCTTACTTTATGATAGGATGGTTTATTGATTCATTCTTTGCGAAGCTGCTCGAGGCCGGAGCCAAATTTGTAAATAAACTTGCCGGCAAAGGAGACGGCCGCTAATGAATAATATTCTTAAATACGGTTTGATAACCCTGGTAATAATATTCCTGGGTACATCAATATATTTATTCATTCAAAACAAATCTAAAGATAGTCAGCTGGTAGATCTCCGGAGAGAATTATTTGAAAGCCAGAGCTCGCAGCGCATTGATAAACAAACTATAGCCTCATTAGGCGGTAAAGTAGATGATCTAACCGCAAGACTGGAAACCGTCGATACTGGAATTAATCAATGGCTGAAGGAAAGAGATTATGATCCTCGCTTTTTAACAATTACTAAAACTCTGTACCAGGTAGATACATTAAGACTGAAGGCAGATACAGTTTATAAAGATCATAACTTTGTAGAGTTCGGCCAGTCAAACTATACAGATCCTGAAGGCTATTTTGGAATTAATAGTACCTGGAGCTGTGATCCTTATCAGATTATTTATAATAAAGTTTGGTTTAGAGATAAGCTTACTCAAACAATCTTTGAAACTGAAGATAAGTTTGGAGTAATAACCCGCAGCAGTAATCCTTTTGCGCAGGTAGATAGTGTTACATTTTATTACGACAAACCGAAACAGAATAAATGGAGTGCCGGTATAGGCCTGGGCACAAATGATAAATTTGATATCACGGCCATAGGAGAAATTAATTATGGAAATCATTCCATATGGGGCACTCTAAATCTCTCGCGAAGTGATTCATTAAACATTTTACAAAAAGGCGTCAGCTCCGATGATTGGAGAGCAGGCTACAAATATATTATAAAATGAAGAAAGTAAATTTTAACGCAGATTTTTTACACAGCCTCAGCTTCAGCCAGCTCGAGGATATCGTAAATTATTATAAAGCTATCTGTAAAGAGAAAGATCGGTATTACCATTACCAGGGTAAAGATGATTGGGACCTCAGGAATATGGAGCAGGGAATGGTCCTGGGATTCGTAGTAAGGAATAACGATGAGCTGTCATTCAATAACCATAATTACCACGTCGATAACGATGTAGCAATGGTTATGGTTAGAAATAAATTCGATTTTCAGGAACCTACCGACAATAAAGCTATTCCGATCCCGGGAATAGATGATGTTTTCTTCAGGA
>CALGOI010000043.1 GCA_937959065.1 uncultured Ignavibacteriota bacterium
TCTGGCTTAAATTATATCTCTCGGGAACATTAGATGTTACGTTTTGTACACCTGTGATAGTTCCACCATTAGTAACAAGATACTGAATGTATTTTTCTAGAGTAGCTTTGAATGAACCTGTAAAATATCTTGGGTCAAGGTTTAAAGTCGCAGAAACATAACCAGTACCATTGTATCCAACACCAGCCAATGAATCATCAGTTCCTCTTGCTGTGTAGTGATATAGCTCATCACCTCCTGATTCAACTGACACTCCATCAGGCCAGAATCCGGATGTAGTATTTGTATAAGACCTTGCATTACCGTTATCAATATCAATACCTGTTATTGAGAATGGAGCTAACGATCCTGAATTGTCTGCCTGATAAACATACTTCATCATGGTCTGCGAAAGAACCAGATCTCTTGCAGGAGATCCGCTTCTTGAATAATTGTATCCATTATCAGCATTGATCATTAACAATGCTTTCTTATTTCCTGCAGTACCGCTGTTTAACCACGCTTTTAGTTGTGTTCTGGCAGTAAAGCCAAGGAATCTTACAATAGCATCGTCAAAACTGGTTTCCTGGATAATGATTGTCTTGTAATTACTTAACATAGGAAATACAGTATTAGTATCAAATGTCATAACATCGTAATCAGAAATAAGCATTGAAAGGGCACTTCTAAGTGTGTCTCTGTCAGCTTTTCTTTCGGCTATATTTCCTGATGTACCAAGAGTAGAATCGTGAAGAAGAACAAGTGTTTCGTTTCCACCACCGCCCGGGCAAACATTGCCAAATAAATCAAATGGTGCGAACTGGCTTAAAGCAGGTGACCATACATGAAGCGTTGTTGCTGCTCCGGTTGTAGTATTTATCGTCCTTAAAGCGTTTTGGTTTATACCACCTTCAAGTCCAAACAGATAAAGAATATCATTTTGCTTATCATAAGTCATACCTGCACCAAAGTTAAGATTAAATCCTAGTGGGCCAACCAAAGTAGCTGTTCCGGTTGTCTTATTAATGGTGTAAGTATTATCAGTCCCAAGGTCAACTCCGTACATAACACCACTACAATTAACTGCTATATCAATCATAAGACCGCCGGAAATACCGGTTGGTCCGACTGAAGTTGTGACTGCAGTAGTAGTATCAATAGTGTAGATGTTAGTCCCTGTGCAGACATAAAAAATTCCGGTTGTTGGATCATAAGTAATCCCATTAATTCCGGTTGTAGTTGCACCTGAAACATTTGCAACAAGAGTTGGAACTCCTGTAGTTGTATTCACTCTATAAAGTTGACTGGTACCACTAGCATCCCCTGCAGTAGTCAGGAAAAATGTGCCATTAGGGGCAAAAATACCTGATGATGCAAAATCAGAAAATGTGTTTGTCCCGATTTGTGTTACAGTGTATCCCGGGATTGGGAATGTTACAAATCTAGTGGGTGTAGGGAATGTCTGGAAAGCAAATGCAGTTGTCGGGCCGTCAAAATGAATGTTAGGATTAGTGTATGGAGGCAGAACCTTTTCCATTTGTGTACCAAATGGAATGGGTCCGGCATTCGGAACATCCTGAGAAAATGCATTACCCGTAAACAGTAAGGTAAGTAATAAACAGATAAAGATTCGTTTCATGTAATTCTCCCTTTGATAAGAGTTTATAAAAAGTTTTAAGTAACTATTTAATATTAAGGTTGAATTTAGATAATATAAAATTTACTACAATAATGCTATTGTAATATTTTATTATAGAAAATTAATTTAACGTAAATATATGTTATTATATAACATACTCAATATATCACATTTCTAAAACAATGTTAATAATAGACACTAATTTTTCTCAATTTTAGAGTTTATAGGATTGAATAAAGTAGAATAGTAAAAAACCCCCAATCGTCTTCATCAGAGACTCAAGGGGGTTGTGGGGTGAATAAATGAAACGAAAATTTCAACCACTACAATATAAAAACAAACCTGTAAATATTTAAAATTAAAAACAGGTGAAACATAGTTGTGGAAATTAACTCAAATACAAAGTTGTAATGAAGTTCCGGGAGAGATTAAGCGGCTTTTAACTCGGTAAGGTCAATTTCAGATTTTTCCCTAACAATTTCTGCAAATTTCCTTTTAGTTATTTTGCTTTCCAACCATGATACAATATCAAGATAATCGAAGGCTTTCTTTTCGTACTCATCATTTGCAATATTATCTAATTCATTTTTAAGCTGGTGAAATTCATAACTGAGGTCCGTATCGTCGTTCAGTATTGGTATTCGTTTAATAAACTTAATTAGAGAATGCTCATATTTATATAATTTATCTTTATTATTAAGATATCTTAAAACTGATTTTATGTTATACTCCATAAGGTCAATATTGCCAAGCTCATAGTGTATAATTAAATTCATGATTCTTGCAAATATCTTATAATCGAGCCTGTAATTTGAATTATCATTGAGAATTTTATTTACCCAAAATAGGGCTTTTGTATATTCACCAGCTCCAAAGTAAACATATGCAATAGCATAAATAACTTTTAGCTCTTCTGACTTATTGATCTTTCCGTAATATTTATCCAGCCATTTTATAACCTCTTCAGCTGTTTTAGTGGCTTCATTAAAATATCCGGCTATAGAATATATATATAATTCAAAACTATATGAACTAACGCACATATCAAGATGGTTAGGAACTGTTTGCTTATTCTTAACATTTAATGCAAAATCCCTTTTCTTCTTTAGATAACTCAAGCAAAGTTTCATCTCTCTTAAATTAAAAGCAAATGCTATAGCATCCGATAATGCATATATGTACTCCTCCTGCATAGAGCTTATTTTTTCGGAATTCTCTTCAATCAGCTTTAACCTTTTTTGACCGTATTCAAATGCCTTTTTATCATTCCCTTTACAGTAGTAGTACAAATAATTAATAATATAGAAAAAATTTCTTGCTCTAACAGTCAGAGCATTACTTTCTGATGACAATAACTTGTTTGAAAAAATTGAATCGAATTTCTCTAGATCAGCATCATTACGCGGTCTGCCGGTGATTTTAAAAAGACTCGAAATTCTTAAATAGAGATTATTATATTCAGCAAGATTTTCGAGTTTTTTCAAGGCATCCTTTTCTTCGGCAAGTGTCTCTAATAAATAATTTTCAAAATTCGGTTCACCAAGCTTCTTATAATCAAGCGATCTTTCATACCTAAGTATATCAACAAGCTTTGGATAATTTTCTGTCTCAATTGCCAGTTTCTTTGCTCGGGCAAGTAATATTTCCGCCTGTTTAAAAAGAGTCTTTTCAAAAAGCACTTTATATTGATTCATTAAGCTGACTATCTTACCACTGACTGACTCTTCACTATGATAGCTTTCCAGACTTTTCAGAATCATATTCATCAGATAATTCTTTGCCGTAGTAAATTGCTTTACAAATTTTTCTTTTTTAAATTTATCCTTAAGGATATCCTCATCATAAACTTCTTGTTCATTTATAGCGTCAAACAATCGCAAATAATTATTTTCCTCACCAATTATATGGCGCTTTGCAAATTTAACAAAGTATCCCTTTTCTGAGATCGTCAGTGATTTGATTAGACTAAATAAATCTTTTGATGGTTTTTTCAATTGAAATCCCTAAAATTGTCCTTTTATTAACCTGTTTATTAATTTATCTTATTTTAGATACATTATCAATTTTTTTCAAGTTTATAAGGAGTATATTTTCTTTAGCGACTTCTATGTTATAATGAAGTTTTTTTTGTAAAAATTAGTATTTTATTTTAGTTTTATATTAAATCCATTAAATTTTATTTAATTGATTTGAGGGCTTATGAAACGGATTTCAACCAAACCATTTAATAATTATAAGCAATTTGTCTTGGCTTTATTAATGTTGTTATTTATTGTTTGTGGAATTTCTTCTGCACAATCTTTTATAGAATCTTACGTTAATATCGAAGGGTCTTCAAACGGAATTGTTAAATGGGTGGATGTTAATAACGATAATTATCTTGATATCTTCATTTGTGGAGCAAATACCAACAAGCCCGCCTTCTCAACAATTTATTTGAATGTTTCCGGTTCACAGTTTATTAAATCTCAAATTAATTTTGATGCATTGAATTATGCATCAGCTGATTGGGCTGATTTTGACGGTGACGGAGACCTGGACTTGCTCATATCAGGAAAAACTGCTAATGCAAATCCAACTGCAATTTGTAAAATTTACCGTAATAATCTTAGTAATGGTTTTACCGATATAAATGCTGGACTAATAGGATTATATAATGGAACAACTGATTGGTTTGATTATGACAATGATGGTGATCTGGATATCATTACAACCGGTATTGACAATGAAGGCAACATTAATACATGCGTTTATGAAAACTCAAATGGTATTTTTACCGTAATAGAAACCATGCTACCTGATGTCTATAATGGTTCAGTTACGATTTGTGATTTTGACAAAGATAATGATATGGATATAATACTATCCGGTAAAATTAGTTTTAATCCATATCAGAATGAAGTTATTACAAAAGTGTTTCTAAATACGAAAGGTACATACAAAGAAAAGGAATTAACTTTCCCAAAAGTCTATAGTTCATATATTTCATGGGGTGACTATAATAGTGATGGTAAAGCAGATGTTCTGCTCAGTGGGTTAACTAATATTAACTCAAACATTATGGCAACCCAGAGCATTTCCAGAATATATGTCAATGATAACGGGTTTACTGATATATTTGCAGGAATGACCGGAATTTACGACGGAATCTCATTATGGGGCGATAGTAATAATGACGGAATGCTGGATGTACTGCTTTCTGGTGGTGTATTAGGCGATTCTTCAGCACAAAATCCTAACAACAGGGTAACTAAAATATATCTCAACAGGTCCGGTACTTACACACAGCTCACTAATACCCCATTTATGGATCTGACAAATGTATCAGGCGCTTGGGGTGATTTTGACAATGATAATGATCTTGATATACTTATTGCAGGTAAAAACCACCAGGATCTTGATGTAACAAGAATTTATTCTAATCAAAATGACATTGCCAATAATGTACCTGTAGAACCAAAAGGATTGACAACATCTATAGATAATGAAATCGACCGTTATGTTTTACTTCAATGGCTTCCCGGATATGATTTTAATTCACCGTCAAAATCATTGACTTACAATCTTAGAATAGGGACGACTCCGGGTGGAAGTGAAATAATGGCTCCTTCTTCTGAATTTCCCACAGGATATGTAAAGATACCTGAAAGAGGTAACGTAGATAATAACCTAAGCTGGAGGATTTATAATCTACCCCCAGGGAAATATTACTGGAGTGTCCAATCAGTTGACAATTCATTTGCCGGTTCAGAATTTACTCCTGAACAAACATTTATTGTTACATCTTCCACCAGTGTTACACAGATCAGCTCAGAAATTCCGGATAATTTTGAAATTCAACAAAACTATCCAAATCCCTTTAATCCATCTACTAAAATAAGATATTCACTGCCGGGTAGCGCAAATGTAAAAGTAACCGTCTTTGATCTTTCGGGCAAAGAGATCGCAGAATTGGTGAATGCAAGTTTAAATGCAGGTGTATACGAGTTAACCTGGAATGCAGGTGCAAACTTATCATCAGGTGTCTATTTCTATACAATTGAATCAGAGTTTGGAAGAGTTTCCAAAAAAATGTTACTTGTAAAATAAGAGATTTTCTTTATTCCCCCACATGCAAAGTCCTGCTCTCGGGCAGGGCTTTTTTTTGAACTTTTTGAACGTTTTTTCAATTTAATATATTAAAATACATAATAACAAGCTGATTTTGTCATTGACAATTCCATCTAAAATTATGAATTTCAAGAAATTAAACTACACATCGATGAAGAAAATATTGTTGACGATTGTTTTGTTGCTTTTCACAGTGAGCATTTCCGAAGCACAATTAATTGATGATCCTAAAAAAGATCTAAATCAAAGTACAAATAATATGATTTTGGGTATATTTAACCCAAATAACTTTTCGATGAATCACAGCTTTGAAGTATCATATCTTTCTTCATCATATGGTTCTGCTTCTGTAACATCTTATGTTAACAGTATGAACTATAAATTCAATGATAAGCTTTCAATTTCAGCTGATATTCGGTTGCAATATTCACCATATGCCAATTCCGTTCACGGTGCAAATTTTTCTGAGCAGCTGCAAAAAGATTTATCGGGTATCTCATTATCAAAGCTTTCAGTCAATTACAAATTATCTGAAAATTCTTTTATAAAATTAGAATACAGAAACGTCAAGAATAGCTTATATAACAATGGATTTTATGACCAGGATTATTGGGGATATTAAAAACCAATATTCATTGTAAAAAAATTTTACCGGGAATAATTTGTATTAATTCTCGGTTTTTTATTTACACAGCAATTAATGGATAAAACCTCATCAAAAAAACCAGCGAAAAGTAAATTAACCAATGTTATTTTAAATGTTTCCATTATTATTCTTTTTCTTGTATGTGGTTACCTTGTTTACTCAATAGTGGGAAAGACATTTTCTTCCAGAAATGATACACCTAAAAATATAACCGATACAACCTCAACAATAACTAAGCAGCCAAACCTTACTGTCCAACTGGATGTAAGAAATGGTACAGGTGAAGACGGAGTTGCAAAACTTTTTGCGGATTATCTTAGGGATATGGGTTATGATGTTGTCGAGATGGGAAATTATGTGACAGAGGATCAGGATAAAAGCCTTATACTTGATAGAACAGGTAATACGAAAAACTGTACAAAGGTTGCATCGGTTCTTGGAATTAGCGAAAAAAATGTAATACAGCAGATTAATGATGAGCTATACCTGGATGCAACAGTTGTTATTGGAAAAGATTATAAAGAACTAACACCGTATTTGAAAAAGAAAACAAATTAAATGAAGGGAAAAGAACTAGCTGAAAGAATAGCTCAATTAATGCTTGATAAAAAAGCTGAAGACGTAAAGATTTTTGATCTTAGAAATATCACATCTATTGTTGATTACTTTGTTATCTGTTCAGCTTCATCTGATACCCAGGTAAAAGCTATCGCTAATAATATAAAGGATGAAACCGGTAAACTTGGTGAAAGAGCCTGGCACAATGAAGGGATGAATAACCTTAGCTGGGTTTTAATGGATTATGTAAATGTAGTGGCTCATATCTTCTTAAAAGACACCAGGAAATTTTATAACCTGGAGGGGCTCTGGGCTGATGCTGAAATTACTGAAGTAAATGATGAGCAAACAGTCTGACAAGCCACGTATACTTTTAACCCTTGGTGATCCAAATGGAATTGGTCCGGAAATAATTTTAAGAATCTTTTCAGATATAAGTCTTCTGAAAAAGTATGATTTAAATGTTATCGGTTCTGTTAAAGTCCTTAATGATTACTCTTCCAAATTAAAACTCCCAAAGATCATATCTTCAAAGGTGATTTCTTTATCCGAATCACACAAAACCAATCCGGGCAATATAGGGAAATCAGGGGGAAAAATTTCCGGAACAGCAGTTAAAAAAGGCATAGAGCTTTGTCTCTTAAATAAATACGATGCTTTAGTAACCTTGCCAATTTCCAAGGAAGCATTTGCACTAGGCGGGTTTGACTTTCCAGGACATACTGAGATGCTAACCGAGCTAACAGGAGGCAAAGATAATGCAATGATTATGTACTCAAAAAAAATTATTTTATCACTTGTCACTGTTCATATTCCTTTAAACAAAGTAAAATCCGCTGTTTCGCAAAGGAAAATCGTAAATAAAATTATTACTGTTAATAATTCACTTATAAAAGATTTAAATTTGAAGAAACCATCGTTTGCTATTACCGGACTTAATCCGCACGCTGGAGACGGTGGGAAACTCGGGAACGAGGAGATAAATATAATCTCCCCCGCTGTCATTGCTTTAAAAGAAACCGGCTTTAATATCAGCGGTCCATTTCCGGCAGATGGTTTTTTTACTAACGAACATTATCAAAAATACGATTGCACAATGACTATGTATCATGACCAGGGACTAATACCATTTAAAATGCTTTCAAAAGATAAAGGAGTGAATTATACCGCCGGACTTAAAATAATCCGTACATCACCTAATCATGGTACAGGGTTTGACATAGCCGGTAAGGGAATCGCTAATCCTAACAGCACTATTGAAGCAATAAAATTAGCATCAGAAATCTATTTCAACAGGAGATAATGCTTAAACTCGAAAACGTTTCCTTTGCGTACAGCACAAAAGAGATATTTGATAGTATTCAGCTTTATATAGATAAGGGTGAATTTACTTTTCTCGTTGGTGAAAGCGGTATCGGCAAAACAACCTTGCTGAAGCTAATCTATATGGATGAAAAACCTTTAACAGGGAATATCTCTTTAGATATTTACGAATCTTCCAAAATCGACAAAAATGACATTCCTTTAATAAGGCGTAAACTCGGTATCATTTTTCAAGACTACAAACTTTTGAATGACAGGAATGTCTTTGAAAACATTGCTCTTCCTCTTTATATAGAAGGTGAAAGGCCTGAAATAATTCGTAAAAGAGTCTTTGATTGCGCCTCAAGAGTGGGATTGCTTAACAGAATAAATGAAATGCCCTACGACCTTTCAGGAGGGGAACAGCAGCGTGTAGCCATTGCTAGAGCTTTAGTTAACGATCCTTTACTTATTCTTGCGGATGAACCAACCGGTAATCTCGATCCTTTCATTGCAATCGAGATACTCAAACTTCTCAACGAGATTAATACACTGGGGACAGCTGTTATCTTTGCGACTCATAATTTTGAAATTGTTAAACGTATGAAGGACAAGAGGATAATACAAATAAAAGATCACAAATTATATGAGGTTAAAATGAAGGTCTAATTATTTGATCTTTTCATCAGAAAGTTTAATACCCTATTCCAATCTTTTTCAAAATTATATTCAAATCTGTCCTTGGGATTTATCTTAAATGCTGTCTCAAGCATCTCGATTCCCATCTCCACATCACCATTTATAAAATAAACCTTTGATTTCTCATAGAATGGCTCAGCCCAGTCAGGTTTGTACTTTATTACACTATTGAAAGCATCTAACGCTTTGTCGTACTTTTTGGCGTCGAATAAAGCGCATCCATAATCATACCAGGCATCGTAGTTCCTTGATTCAAGCTTGACTACTCTTTTGTAGCTTGCCAATGCTTCATCAAGTCGATTAAGAGCCATCTCAGTATCTGCCTTTGAGTACCATATCTCTGAGTAATCTTTGCAAAGAGAAATTGCGGAGTTATAGTCCTGCAAGGCCAGATTGTAATCATGTAGATTATAATAACAATTTCCTCTGCCGAAATACGATTCATAATTATTTGATTCGAGTTCTATTGCCTTTGTAAAATATAATATTGCGTCTTTGTAATTACCCAGTTCTTCGTAAGCATTTGCAATATTATGATAAGAATATGCGTCGTCTTTCTTATACTCAAGCGCATTCTTATAATAA
>CALGOI010000044.1 GCA_937959065.1 uncultured Ignavibacteriota bacterium
TTGACAAATACTTCAGCAAAGCTCCATATCGTCGATCAATAACCGGTTATTTAGTTCATATAATCCTGTTTTATCAGTATCCCAGAGAAGCATTTCTTCAGCTTCCTCAAAAGATACCCATCTGTATTCAGTATGTTCCCTGGATAATTTTAGTTCAGAATCCCGGACCTCTATAGCAAAATAATGTTGTGGAATTGTATAAACTTTCGGTCCCCACTCCTTTGAGGCAGGATATTTATTGGCAGGTATAGTGGCAACAGTATTTAATTTATATAAGCTACACGTCCGGGGTATCGCCGCTTCTTCAAATGCTTCCCGTTTTGCTGTTTCAAAATACTCTTCGTTATCATCTACACCACCTGAGATACCTTGCCAGAATCCTTCGTCCGCTCTCTTAAAAACGGCGTATTCGTATTCATCGTTCTCATTTTTCCTGAATGGAAATACAAGGACGTTGACAGGCTGTCTGCCCATGTCTAATCTTTTAGCTTTAAACTTTTAGACTTAGGAAACCTGGACTTCCGGCTGAGGACCGGTGATCTTTTCTTCCTCTTCATGTCCGTTAAATGAAGTAGAAGACTTTCCTTTGCGGGCAAGTTCTTCCTGCATCATTCTTTCAAGACGCATGGAGTTTGTCCTGAATTTGGGAATAAAGATCGATAAGAAGTATGATCGTATTATATACCACCAAAAGCTTCTCTCAAGTAGGGAAGGATCGATATTTTTTTCGATCTCAGCATGAGCCTCCGGTACCTTGCTCCAGTGTAATCCTGCTTTATGATGATGTATTGTGTGCAAGCCGTTATTGAATAATAGAAAGTTCAAAAAGCCTGTGAAATTACGTGAGTGATTCCATTCTGACTCTTCATTAGCATGCACATGCTGTACGTAATTAAATATCAGTACGCTAAAAAGAGATACCTGCTGAGGAATAATTACATACAGTAGAGCTTTCTGCCAGTCTAATAATAAAAAAGCACCAATCCATATAACAAGCACTGCATACTGAGATATGCATAACCAGTACTTCTCCTTATTGGTCTGTTTCATTTCCTTCAGGTACTCAAAGATCGCCTTTTGCTGGTGATAACCGCTGACTGAGGGATAAGAGATTAATGTTAAGAAGTTGTTTTTTTCGCTTATTCTGTATGTTATTGAATGATCGCCTTCACGGTTATTGAGGCGGTGATGATTTTTATTATGTGTTGGTATCCATGCAAATATCGGGAATCCATAGAATACCGTTAGCCACCAATCTGTTAAAATATTCAATGTTTTCGATCTCCACATTGGCAGGTGGTTGTGATTATGAGTCATTACTGCAACCGTTACAGACATAAATAAGAACCATGTATAAATAAATGGATTCATCCCTATCCAGACCCATTGAGCTACAAATAATGAAGAGGTAATTATTATATAAATTACACTCTTAATATCAGCATTGTATCTTAGCATAAATTAAAATTTTAGTTCATTTCTAAAGTAATTCCATTAAGTTACCTTTTTATTAAATTAATACAAATATAATTATAAGTACTTATGGCAGAAAACAGTTTAAAATCAGGGAAGTGTCCCAATTGTGGGTCACATGACGTTTATACTGACCATGATGTTACAAAACGCGGTGAAAGAATGATAATCCCGGTTACATCGTTAAGAAGGTTTTTCCTGGATTCTTATATCTGCATTTCCTGCGGATACGTGGAAGAGTGGATACCGGAAAGGGAACTGCAAAACAGGAAGCTCATAGAAAAAGTCAAGCAGAACTGGGAAAAAGTTAACCCAATCTAAATACAATCCCCTCTATAACTGAGGGGGGATTGAGATATTATTATAATCTAAAGCATCGCAAAGCATTGAAAATTCCTCCTCATACAGGTTATCCTTCGCAACAGACATTACCTGGTCAAAGAATTCCTCAGGGGCATTTGCTTTCATGCCTTTAAGAAATCCGGTTCTTTCCGGATGGCTTTGAGCCGGCACTATGTACTTTATCCACAAAAGAAGTACTTCAGGCTTTAAACCTGCGATGATCTCCTTTCTATGCTCGAGTATTTCTTCATCAGTGAAATGCTGCCAGATAAGCTCCTGCGTTTCTTTTTCCTCTCCAGCCATATGCCAGTAATACATCGACGTAAAATCGCAAAGACCGGTATAAAAGTCACTTCCTTTTTCATAAGGAGCTTTACCGGCTCTTATGTCTTCAAGTATTTCAGATAAAAGGTTTTCAAGTACAGCCTGCTCCTGTTCGATCCTCTCATGCTCTTCAATATCATGATCGGAAGCGCCCGGTACTTTTTTTTCAAGCTCCCTTAATGTAATGTCGTTTTCATCGTGAGCGTGAGTTGTTAAAATTGTAAATATCTCCGAACCTAATTGGTATAAATTTTCCACCGCATTGACATCGGAATAATCCGTATTACCGGCTGAAAGTATAAGCTTTCCCAAACCGTTACGGATTCCTTTGTGAGGGACATCAAATCCCTTAATTCTGGATTTCATAATTTATTATTAATTAATTGTTTAGTAAAGTGTTTAAAGAGGTTGGATTTACCAATTTCGGTGGTCTGATATGATACGGAAATGATATGAAAAAGGTTACAAAATTATTTCAATCGTTCGAGGACACCTTTACGCTTAACGATATTCTTATAATCCCACTGAATTTTTTTAGATTCATTCAGCCATCGTTTCAATGCTTGCAGGTCTAACTGCTCAACATTAGTATATCGTACTTCAGCTGCTTTGAAGCTTCCTTCGGGTCTCAATCCTTTTGATTTGAATGAC
>CALGOI010000045.1 GCA_937959065.1 uncultured Ignavibacteriota bacterium
CTGTACCCGCAGAACGAGTTCAGGACCCATATAATTTTTCTGTTGCCCAGGATGTTCAGCAGGTCGTTATAAGCTGCCTGGAACTGCTCATCCGTATTCGGGTCGAGTACCTCGTAATTCCACACCCCGACCGTGTCCACATTGAACGGCAGGTGCGACGGCAGCGACGTCTCTGTAAGCGGCAGACCAATAGCTATAGGTATCTCGTTCGTTATATTGTTCTTTATGTGGTAAGCCACCTGAGAAAGCTCCTGTATCCTGGTGCACCTGTTGCTTATTTCAGACGCGATCACAAGGCCCGCCACAGCGTCCGGGTTAGTAAGCAGCGCCGGGTTCTCAGCAAAGAACGCCTCTGTCTGCTGTTCCCAGTCGCTCCTTAGCACCTGAGTCATACCTATAGGGAAGTCGTGAGAGTAATCGTCGCAGTCTCCGATGACCGGCGGAACGAACTCGAATATACGGTCCTCGAAGTTTATAAAGGCTTTCCTTCCTTCGTCGTATGCGCTCTGGACCTCTGCTACCTGCCCGACTAGTGTTACGTCCGGAGGCGGGTCGTACACCGCCGTCATCTCCGGCTGGTCCCCCTCGCCGGCCGTGTAACCGAAAAAGCACATATCAGCCCTCGCGGACCCCGCCATAATTAACATCAATCCAATTAATCCGATTATCTTTTTCATTCTGTCTCCTTTTGGCTCGTCCGCATCGGCATAATCGTATACTTGATACCATGCGAGAGTTTTAGATTTACAGGACTCGTCGGGCCCGTTATTTGGAAATGGATACCCAGGTCGCCCCCATGTTGCCGGTGATCGTGCCATGCTGATAGCAGCTCCTGCAATAAGCCAGCTCCAATACAGACCTGTGGCGGTTCTTCGTCTGGTACGACTTCATTTGTATCAGGGAAAGGGTCTTTTGTTATTAGCTTTAACCTTAATGAAGCTACATGGCAGAGAAGGTTTTTATCCCCAGTAGTTCTAAGAATAACAGCGTCAACATATCCCTCCGACTTACCGGTAAAACTGAGAACCTCAGTTTTCTTGAGCTTTAGTTTTCCAATTAATACATTTAACCCTTTCAGTTCTTCTACCGGCATAGCGCGAACAACTTCATCATTAACCTCGTACTTAATCTGAACATCCTCGTTCGTCCAGAAAATATCAAACGGCACCCTGATTAACTTATGCCCGTCTGTGGCCTCTATATAACCCTTGGGATTGAAATAGACGCCTTGAAGATTTTCTCGTAGCGGGTCTTTGCTTGCGCACGATTTTAACGCATTCAATATCTCTTTATCTATTGCGATAAAACTCTTTTTTTGAGTCATTTCTTTGTTCCTCACAACTGAAAAATTCGGCTCCTTCATTTTGAGTACCTCTCATACGCCTCTGCCATTTTCTTGTCGTACCTGTTCTTCTCGTACCCCGGGCCATTGTATCCGGCTGCAAAGGACGCGAAGTCCTTCCGCTTCAGATACTTCGAGAGCCTGTTCGCCTTTACGTACCCGACGAACGCGTCCAGCTGCGCACCTTCGCTCTTCTGCATATGGTTCACAAAATCGAATACGCTCTCGTATCCGAGATCCTTCCAGTGCAGGCCCAGTATCTGATACATGCCCCACGAGGCCGCTTCGTGTGCCGCCGCCTGGTGTATCACCGCCGCCCTGTTCAGCCTGTCGTACTCGCCCAGGCCCCAGGCGTAATACTTCCTCGTAGCCTTCGTCCATTTGGGAAACACGAGGGTTTTATATTCCGATTTCTTATGCCACGTCTCCGGGTCTATGCCGTACGCCTTCAGCCTCCGCCAGAACCAATGACCCTCAAACAGTATCTTCGGCCTGTCGCCAATAAACCCCGTCCCGTGCGACTCCACCTCGCTGACGGCCTTTATCACGGCCAGCTCCACGCCCAGGTCTTCCGCCGCCCGCTTGAGGTCCACTTCTCTCAGGTATTTATCGTCGTTTGCGAATACAAGCTCATCGTTTTTTACAAGCGTCGCCCGGGAGGTCATCTTTATTAACTTCTGCCACGTCTTCGGCCCGACAATCCCGTCCACTACTAACCCGGCGTATTCCTGAAACATCCTCACAGCATCGTCCGTCTGCGGACCGAACAGCCCGTCCACGGCTATGTCGTATTTCACGGCCCTCAGCATCTCCTGCAGGGCCGCTACGCTCTCGTAATCCTTACTTCCGATTCTCAGTGTGTTCATTTTAATGGCCCTCCGCTTTTCCTTTTAATCTCTCCCTCTCGTCTTTATGTGTTCGGGATAGGTGCAGGTCCAGCCGCTGATAGTATTTCTCGCATATCGGACAGAATTGCCGCGCGTGGTCCATGTCCCTTTTCAGTTTTTCATTGAGCTGCTCCAGATTCTCTATATCCTTTTTAAGGTTTCGATCCTGCTGGTTTGAATACCACTGCTCCTGCCTGCAGCTCGGGCAGAAAAAATGCCTCTCCTTCTTCTTCCAGCTACTTTGTGTCGAGGCTGGTATCCAGAAACAAAAGCCACATTCACAACAGCAGATATCCACTATCGCTACACAAGCGCTCATTCCCCTTCCCTCTCCGCCAGCCTCTCAAAGCAGTCGAACCAGCGCTTCTGAATCTCCATATGCCAGTTCTCGTCAAAGTCCGGGAACTTGTCCAGCAGTCCGGGTCCCTTTATTTCCTCGAGCTGCTCTTCCTCCACGAGCTCCGTATCCCGCGGGGCGCTTTCCTCTTTCGGAGCCGGCGGCTGCTTTACCTCGTCGGCCTTCGTTACGGCCGTCGACTTCACTGAGCTCTCGGGGACCTTCCCGTCCGGATGTACGCATGTGACGTGCACAGCGTTAAGCCAATTCTGCTCATAACATTGCTCTCCCGCGACGATTTTTTCATTGCATAATCGGCAGCTGTACTTTCTGCCCTCAGGTTTTCTGCAATCTCGGATAGGGTATTTTTCCCAGTCAACCTCTCTCGGGTCCTTTCTCTTGGGCAATTTCAAACCTCCCGCACTGTGTTTATTCATCAATTCTTCAAGCCTTTGTAATGCGTGTTTTTCTATCTGGCGAATCCGCTCCTTGGTCACACCATATCTCTCAGCGATGCTGTCAAGCGTCTGCACTTCCCCGCCCGTGAAGCCGAACCTCCGGTTTATCACGTCCCTCTCGCGCTCAGGCAGCTTTTCGATCAGGGCCCTTATGATTTTCGACCGCTCGTAATCCCCGATTATCTCGTCCGGATTCCGCTTCTGGTCCGGCAGGTCGTAGATTTTCTTCCCCTCCTCGTCCTCCAGGTCTATATGAACGACGTTCGAGAAGTTCACCTCGCCCTTCTCGTAGATGTAAACGGGGTGGTAGATCAAGTGCCTGCGTTTCAGTATGTATCTCTGAATGCCCTGCATCACCCACCATGTCGCATAGGTCGAGATCCTCGTGGACCCGTCGTATTTATCGAGAGCCTTGTCGAAACCTATAACGGCCTCGGCAATCAGATCTTCGTGCTGTTCCTCCGGCACTTTAAACTTCATGGCTATGCTCATGATTAACCTCATGTTCGCCTTAATGAACTTGTTCCTGTACCCTCTGAACGCTTTGGCTGCTCTCTTCCTGCGGCGTTCGGATTCCGCCTCCCTGCTCTGCTCCCTGTAGCGTATCAACCTCTCTACGGCCCGCTCGTACTCTTCCTCGCCCATAATCTCGTGGTCGAGCATGGTGTTAAGCGTATGCGTCTGGTTTATGTGACTCACCAGCGCTGCCCTGTTTGAGCTCCGCTTCATTTTATGCCCCCGCCCTTCATTCTGGTCTTTAGCATTTCTAGCCCCTTCTGCTCTATCTGGCGGATGCGCTCCCTCGTCAGTCTGAACCTCTTACCCACCTGGTCCAGCGTCTCGGGCTCCCTGTCGAATCCGAACCGGAGCCTGATTATCTCCCTCTCTCTTTTAGGCAGCTCGTAGACCAGGCGCCTCACTATCTCGCGAGACTCCTCGGCGTTTACGAGCTCCTCGGCCAAAGGCTTCTCGTCCTCGAGGTCTCGTACCGGGTGGCCGTTAGGGTATGTCTCGTCGAGCGACTCCGTGTTTCCGAAGGGGACCCCGCTCCTTTCGTACACGTACGCCGGGTATCTGACTACGTGATCGTAGAGCACCCCCCTGGCTATGTGCTGCCGTATCCACCAGCTCGCGTAAGTCGTCAGCCTGAAGGACCCGTCGTATTTGTCCAGCGCCTTTCCGAATCCCAGTATCGCCTCCGATATCAGATCTCCCCACCTGTCTTCCGGCACTTTGTACTTGGAGGCCATGCGGATGATATAGCGCAGGTTGTTCAGTATCAGCTTGTGCTTCACCGCCTTGAATTTTTTCATGTAATACGCCCGGCGGCCGTTCAGCCGGCTGTCACGGCTCAGTGTGCGGTATTTTACGAGCTGCCACTCCGTCTCTTCCCTCTCCGCTTTGCTCATCAGGTCGTGCTCGGTCAGCAGCTTCAGAGACGGGGTCGTCAGTACGTGGGCGTACAACCCGCTCGTTCTTTCAGTGCGAGTGCTCATAGCTTACTTCCTATGATCATTGGATATTTCCCGTTTTTACGCATAATTTTAGGAATATTTTTCATCGTATTAGACAACGGGAAGCAAACGCTCTGCCGCGCTGCGCCTCCTTACCAGTTCTTCAACCGCGCCGTCACCTTCTTTTTCGGCGGCTTCCTGTAGTATCGGATAGCCGGATCTTATGCTCTCCATGACTTCATCCCGAGTAGCTTCCCTTCCTTCGCAAAACCAAAGGACCTCGTCCGGCTTCCCGACATCGAACAGCAGGCCGTCTTTCAGCCTGATTATTTCAAATCGTTTTGTAATCCAGACCAGTGCCACTCCGGGATTTCTTTTTAGTCCGTTACCCGCTGCTTGTTTTACGTCCAGCTCGGCGAGACCGTGCTCCCGTCGCTTTGCTGTCGGCCTGGTAAGAAACGGGCAGGCCATAGCCGCGAACTCGGCGCAGTCCCTGTGCATGGGAGGCTCGGAGCTAACACGGTTAATCGCACACATCGGCCCTATTACGAAAGCTTTGTATTTCCCTAACCTCTCCCCGCATATCCAGCACTTCTTATCCCTGAGGGCTTGTAACACCGCTCTGGGCTTGATTATGCGGAAGTCCGGCTCCCCATCTATCCACGCTACGAACCATGGGACCGGATATCCGCGCTTATCTATCGGGAGTCTTGTCATTCTCCGCGGTACCGCGGGTAAATCCGTTCTGAGATTTGCAAAGCTCACGCTGCTGATTCCTCCGCTTTATTAAGGTCTCTTTGAATCTCATAACATTTGATCATCAATAGATTCGACATATATCGGAAGTCGTTCCTATCTCTTTGAATCCGGAACGTTTTCACGAGTACCAGATATACATGCACGGTTTGTGCTTGGAGGTTCGTA
>CALGOI010000046.1 GCA_937959065.1 uncultured Ignavibacteriota bacterium
GTAACAGTAGAGTTAAATTGCTTTTTTAAAAGGAGATTTGCTACAGGTTTTCCAACGATATTACTTCGACCGACAACTACAACATCTTTGCCCCGGGTATCCACACCGCTTCTTGTAAGCAACTCTGTAATTCCGTAAGGTGTACAGGGAATGAATGAATTAGCACCAACTACAAGTCTTCCGATATTTTGTGGATGAAAACCATCCACATCTTTTTTATAGCTTATTCTTTCGAGTACATTCTCTTCGTTAATGTGTTTAGGGAGAGGCAGTTGCACAAGGATACCGTGAATAGACGGGTCATTGTTGAACTTATCTATGAGTGTAAGGAGTTCAATCTCAGTTGTAGTATCGGGAAGTTTCTCAGTCACAGAATGGAATCCAAGTTCTTCACATGCCTTACCTTTACTCCTGACATAGACAACCGAAGCAGGATCTTCACCAACGAGAATAAACGCTAAGCCCGGGGTAATCCCTTTTTCGGATTTTAGTTTTTCGGTTTCGGCTTTGATTTCTTCTTTTATCTGCGAAGAAATCAATTTACCATCTATTAACCTTTCTTGTGAATTCTCTTCCATGAACAGGTTAATTTTTATTTTTATCAACCATTTTCATAAAATCAGTGAAGAGGTACTTACTGTCGTTTGGGCCGGGTGATGATTCCGGGTGGTATTGTACTGCCATAACGGGAAATTTCTTATGGCGAATACCTTCATTAGTCATATCGTAGAGGTTAGTATGGGTAATTTCCGTTGTTTCCGGGTTAATTGTACTTTCATCAACCGCAAAACCATGGTTTTGCGAAGTTATCTCTATCTTATTGACTAACTTATTTTTTACCGGATGATTTGCCCCCCTGTGTCCGAATTTCAGTTTATAGGTTTTAGCTTCAAGAGCCAAGGCAGTTAGCTGATGGCCCAGGCAAATACCAAACATGGGGACTTTCTTATCCATCAACTGCTTAACATTATCAATCCCATAGGTCACTGCATCGGGATCTCCCGGACCATTTGAAAGGAATATTCCGTCCGGTTTGTAATCAAGTACTTCCTTATAATCTGTCTGTGCAGGAAATACCTTTAATTCAGTGTCGAATTTCAGGAATTCTCTTAAAATATTCTGTTTTATTCCGAAATCATAAACTGCAATTCTGTATTTGGGATTTGAGGAAGATAAGGTATAACTTTCTTTTGAGGTTACAAATTTAACCAGGTCCTGACCGGTCATTTGTGGCACTTCATTTACTTTTTCTATTAATTTCTCATTACTAGACGATTCGCCGGTAATAATTCCTCTCATAGCTCCTTCCTATCTCACCATTTTAGTCATAGCACGTGTATCAATTCCGGTGATTGCTGTTATTTTATTGCTTTTTAAATATTCGTCTAGGGATTCTAAACCATCGGCGTTGCTCCACTCATCTTCATAATTTCCGACAATAAACCCGGCAGACTGAACGTGCCCGGATTCAATATCCTTATCATTAGTTCCGTAATTTCCAATAAGGGGATAGGTCATTATAATGATCTGACCATAATAAGAAGGGTCTGTAAGAATTTCCTGGTAGCCGCAAAGTGCGGTATTAAAAACAACTTCTCCCTTAGCCACACCTCTATGGCCGAATAGTTCTCCCTCGAAAATAGTACCATTCTCAAGAACCAGTTTGCCTTTGCTCAATTTACTCCTGAAGTTATAATTAATTCTTTAATCTATCTGGGGTATGTATGCACAAAAGCATCCGGATACCCCCTTCCGGTAATATTACTCAAATAATCGTTAGCTCTTTGCACATCTTCAAAATCTCCGAATTCAATCTTGTAAAGCCCGTCAAGTTTGTCAAGACGCAGAGATACCTCATTTCCCAATGCTGTTCTTGACTTTTGATAAAATTCGTCCGCGTATTCCTTATTCCTGAAAGCTCCAAGCTGTATAGTCACCCTGTATGGGACTTTATTCTCCTCAATAACCACAGGAGGAAGCTTTATAGTATCGGGAGGAATAATTATATCCTCTTCACAGCAATCATCCTCAAATGCACTGCATGAATGCAAAGAAACCGCAGCTATTACTAAAACAGCTAGTAGATAAAACACTCTGAAATTTTTCATAAGAATGTGTTTTTTTATCTTAAGTGTTTTTCTAAAAAATCGATTTTCCTTTTAAAAACGTCAATCGTATTCTTAACCCTTGAGAATCCGTGACCTTCATCTTCCAATACTATATATTCAACCGGTTTATTCTGGGACCTAAGCTTATCAACAATCTGGTCAGACTCTTCAACAACAACTCTCGGGTCATGGCGTCCCTGAACAACGAGTAAGGGACATTTGATATTATCGACAAAATTTATGGGGGATCTTTCATTCAGCAGGTCTTTATCTTTTTCTATATCTCCTATCAGCCTTGAAGTAGCATCCTTCCAGTGTTCAGGAATAGTTTTAAGGAACGTTATCATATTCGAAGGACCGAATATATCGATTGCACATTTCCATATTTCAGGTGCTTTTGTGATGCAAGTGAGGCACATAAATCCACCAAAACTGCCGCCCATTATACCTATCTTTTTGGGATCGACATATCCTGAGTGTTTCAAATAATCCACACTTGCAAGAACATCTTTAAATTCTGCACCTCCCCAGTCTCGATAAATCTTTTGCTGGAATGATTTACCATAACCAACACTTCCCCTGAAATTCGGGGCTATTACAATATAACCATTATTTGCAAGAACTTGTAGGTACCGGCTAAAATTATGCATTTCCTGCCATTCAGGGCCGCCATGAGGCCATACTATTGCTGCATTAGAACCATCTTTTTTTAATCCTTTTGGAATATACATCAGAGCATGGATTTTCAATCCATCAAAGCTATCATAAAAAACATCTTTCGGTTTTGTAAAAGCGCTTTTATTAATTCCACCCACCAGAGAAAAAGTAATTTGTTTGGGTTTATGGGTTTTCAAATCATAAACATAAATATCAGCCGGATTTAATGGATTGTCGCTGATAAAGACAAGCTTCTTATTATCGCTTGTAAATTTAAGAGACGAATAATTTCCCTTGGGCAGTTTAAGCTTCATCACCTTTCCGGTCTTCATATTCATCAGTTTCGGGGCATTGCTTCCATACCTGTTTACTGTCCAAACCATGTAATTATAATCCTTGGAAAACTTATATTCGGTTATATCCCATTTCTCTTTAACGAACCATTCTGCTTTACCTTTAGCAATATTATAATACTTAATACCTTTGAATTCTCTACCTTCGTCTGAAATAAAGTAAAATCCTTTTGAATCCTTATCAAACTCGATGTTTGAGTTGAAAATGTTGATATTAGGATCGTGGTCGGTAACAGTAATTAATTTTTTTTCTTTTGTATCATATAAAACTATATCCTGGTTTATATTTCCATAGAATCTGGCAAAAGCAATATATCTTTCATCACCGCTCCATGCTTCAGCTACCGTAGGATATGCGTCTTCAAAAGAAAAAACCAGAGTATTCTTGCCGGAATCAATGTCCCTTATAAAAGTTTCAAAATTGTACTTCAGTTTTTTATTTGAACAGAACAAATATTTGTTGCCTTTTTTGTTAAAACATACAATCGCAGTTTGGGAATCTTCAAATCCGCTGGATTCATGTATAACTTCCCCGCCGTTATCGGGCATGCTGTATATCTGATTCTGTTCATTACCGTTTTCATCACTTATGAAAATTAATCTCTTGTGCTTTGGATAATGTAAAACACCTTTTACTGCATTACTCCATAACGAGATCTGGGTTGCCCATCCACCTGTCAGTGGTATAGACCAGATCTGAGGCAGACCTGTTGTGTTTGTAATGTAAAAAATTGTATTATTATCGGGGGAGAGTGTAAAACCTGTGATTGCTCGAATTGAAAAAAACTGCTCAACCGGATATCTTTTTACCTGTGCTCCGGAAGTCTTATTCTCAGCCATCCTTATCTAAAACTTTGTTTATTATATAAATTTAACAAAGATACGAGATTTTTTCATTAAAGTTTAGTCTAATCAGGGTTGATAAAGAGGAAATATAAGGAAATGAAGTAAAATTGAAGTTAGCTTTGAAGTAACTCTTCGAGTTCTTCTTCGGACATCATAATCTCTCTGCCTTTGGCACCCTGGTTTGGACCAACTATTCCGGCGTCTTCCATCTGGTCTACTATTCTTGCTGCTCGTGCATATCCAAGTTTAAGTCTTCTTTGTAATGTCGAAGTTGAGCAAACCTGTAATTTCAGGACTAAACGGGCAGCTTCCTCAAACATCTCATCTCTGTCGTCCAGTCCGCCTATACCGCCTGCGCGTTTTTCAATTATAGATGGCAGAAGGTATGACCTGGAGAAGCCCTGCTGTTCACCAATATATTCAACTACCTTCTCGCACTCTTCAGTAGAAATATATGCGTTTTGAATACGAATTGGCTTAGGGGAATTTGAAGAAAGGAAAAGCATATCGCCATTTCTTAGTAACTTATCTGCTCCGCCCATATCGATGATAGTACGTGAATCGATCTTAGAGGCTACCTGGTACGCAATTCGCACCGGGAAATTTGCCTTGATAACACCCGTAATAACATCGACAGAAGGCCTTTGTGTTGCAACAACCAGATGAATACCTACCGCTCTTGCCATTTGCGCAATTCGCGCAATGGGTTCTTCTATATCTCTTTTAGCAGTTATCATCAGATCTGCCAGTTCATCAATTATTACAACTATATATGGCATCTTTCTGTGTCGTAGCGCATCAGACTTTCTAAGGTCACCCGCAGCATACTTTTTGTTATATGCCTCAATATTTCTAACACCGGCATTAGCAAGTTTGTCGTATCGCTGCTCCATCTCAAGCTCTACACTTTTCAGGACAGAAACTGCATTCGAAGGGCTTGTTATTATGCTTTCATTGATATCAGATGAAGTTGCAAGAAAATGTTTTTTAAGCCGTGTATATAAACTCAACTCTATCTTCTTTGGGTCAACCATTACGAACTTCAGATCCGATGGATGCATTTTGTACAACAAGCTGGAAATCAGTGTATTAATACCAACGCTTTTACCTGAGCCTGTAGCACCAGCTATTAATACGTGAGGCATTTTCGCAAGGTCACCGACGTAAACCTCCCCTTCGATGGTTTTACCAAATGCAACGGGCAAAAGCTTTTCAGTTTCTCTGAATTTTTTTGATGAGATAACATCTTTTATACTGACCATCTGAGCAACACTGTTAGGGATTTCGACACCAACAGTGCCCTTTCCGGGTATCGGGATTATCATTCTTATTCCTTTAGCTTTCATAGCGAGGGCAATGTCATCCTGTAATGACTCAATTTTGGAAAGCTTAATGTGAGGCGCCGGAATAAGTTCATATAAAGTAACAACGGGACCGGGAGTAGCAAATACCTTTTCAATTTCTATTCCGAATTTCAACAGCTTTTCCTGCAACAGCTTGCCGTTATTAGTAAGTTCTTCGTCTGTAATGACATCTTTTGTTTGAGGATAATCCTCAAGCAAAGATAAGCCGGGGAATTCGTAATTCTCAAGTATCTCCTCTTCCAGATCATCCTCTTCTTCACCACTTCCTTCGAGTTCGTTATAATTTTCAGGATTGATCTCTGTTTCCGAAAGTTCTTTTTTAGACTTCACTCCACCAAGGTCACCCGTCAGTGGTTTTGGTTTGGGCAGGTTTAGTTCTTCTTCCATCAATTCTTCGACCGGCCTGTTAATTGTAGTTTCCTTGATCGGCTCTTCCTTTAGTTCATCTTCGGCATCCTCTTTCCCGGCTCCAAACTTACTTTGTCTTATTCTTTCTTTCTCCTGCTCCAAGGGGCTTAGTTCAGATTCTTCTTCCAAATCCAGTACATCGTCGGATTCTTCTTTAGGCTTTCTTAATGCTTTAAGTTTGCCAATGATAAATACTGACATTCTTTTTAAACGATCGAGACTCTTTCCGAGATTACCATCGATCACAAACATAACATTTAAAGCTAAAGCCAGTAATAGTAAAACAGATGCTCCCACACTTCCCAGTGTCTGATAGAAAATAGTAGCAATATAATCGCCCACCGCGCCGCTGTACCTTGATGAAATGTTATCTGTTCCCCAAAGTATCCTAACGAGCCCTGCAACAGCACTCGTTGTTACCATTAGCAAAAGGAAATAAATTGAAAATTGAATTAAGCGCGAGAATTTTTGTTTGAAAAGTAATAGTCCACCGTACAACGTGATCAAAATCGGGATTGCGCCGGAAAAATACCCAAAGAGGTTATTGACGAAGAAATTTGATGCTAATGCCCCGGCTATACCAAGCCAGTTATAAATTACATAAAGTGATGAGTAGGTTTCTTT
>CALGOI010000047.1 GCA_937959065.1 uncultured Ignavibacteriota bacterium
CTACCGGCGGCAGTAACCATAATCCGGATGAACCGTCAAATCCAAGCCCGGGTAACAATGCCACCAATGTTAGCAGGCAAAATCTAACAATTAGCTGGGATTGTACGGATCCTGACCAGGGTGATACTTTAAGGTATGATGTAATAATGGGAACATCTTCAAATCCAAGCACTATTATATCTAGCGACCAGCTTGCAAAATCGTACCATATTGTAATTTTACAGGCTAATGCGACATTCTATTGGAGAATTGTGGCTAAAGATAATCACGGGTCTTTCACTAATGGTCCCGTATGGAAATTTACAACAGGTAACTAAATATTGTAATGATTAAAGAAATCAGGCAGCAGTATAACAGGGAATTCAACCAAGAAAACTACAACCTATTTCTTGAAGACCTCGATAGGGAAAACGGGAGTAAAATAGAGTTTAGAATAGCCGAGACACCTATTTTTCTGCCTAAACAATTTATGCAAAGAGTATTAAATGCTGTCAATGATATTCTAGCGTCAATTAGCACCGATGAGTACCAGAAAAAAGTCGCACGGGCTGTACCTTCTGATCTTTTAGTGCCTAATGAGACCCCTTATGCAGATACATTATCAATCGACTTCGCTATCTGTATGGATGAAAATAATGAACCTACTCCAAGACTGATAGAACTGCAGGGTTTCCCCTCACTATACTTTTACCAGGTTTTACTCAATCGTAAATACAGGGAGTTTTTTAATATACCCGATGGGTTTACAAGTTTTTTTGGTGGAATGGATGAAGAAGCCTACATCGCTGAACTCAGAAAAGTTATAATAGGAACAAGCTTCCCAGAGAACGTGGTCCTTCTTGAGATCGAACCACAAAAACAAAAAACTCTGGTCGATTTTATTATGACTGAAAAATGGCTGGGAATAGACCATGTTTGTATTTCGGATGTTATCAAAGACGGTAAGAATCTCTATTACAAAAAGCACGGTAAAACTATCGAAATAGAGAAAGTCTATAACAGGGTCATATTCGATGAGCTTCTTGCACGTAAAGACATACAATACCCGTTTGAGTTTCAGGAAGACCTTGATGTTACCTGGATACCACACCCTAACTGGTTTTTCAAGATCAGCAAGTATTCATTGCCTTTCCTTAAAAGCGAGTTCGTACCGGAGGCAAAATTTCTGAATGAATATGATACTTTCCCGGAAGATCTTGAGAATTATATTCTTAAAACTCTTTTCTCATTTGCTGGTAGCGGCATTATTTTTAATGTAAAAAAGCAGGACCTTGAAAATATTGAAGACAGGGAAAATTATATACTTCAGAAGAAAATTCAGTACGCCCCTGTGATAGAAACCCTGGATATCCCCGCCAAAGCCGAGCTGAGAATTCTTATGGTTTGGGACCATCAAAAAAATAATTACATACCCGTTCATAATCTCGTCAGACTAAGTAAAGGTGAAATGATGGGAGTCGATTTTAATAAAAATAAAACTTGGGTTGGATCGAGTATAGCGTACTTCGAAAAAGATTAGTGAAAGAGGCGGTTTTAATCCGCCTCTTTCATTTGTATTGTTATCACTGACTGCTTCTTAACATCCATGCTGTTTTTTCGTGAATCTGAGCCCTTGCTATCAACATATCGGCTGTTGGGTCATCCCCGCCGTCTTCGGCTGGTTTTATACCTTCTTTAGCTACCTGCGCAACCTTCTCATTATCTTCAGCAAGTATCTTGATCATATCATCCGCGCTCGGTATATCCTTATGCTCTTTTATTTCGGAAAGTTCTGAGTACTCGATAAACGTTCCCGGTGCTCTATGACCCAGAGTCCTTATTCTTTCGGCAATCTCATCCACAGCCGTAGCCAGTTCCAGGTACTGCTCTTCAAACATCTTATGAAGCGTGTAGAACTTAGGTCCTGTAACATTCCAGTGGAAATTATGTGTTTTTAAATAAAGCATGTAAGTGTTTGCTAGCAGCTTTGAAAGATGCTGGCTAATTTTCTCTGCTGCTTCAGTTGTTAATCCTAATTTTGCTTCCATTGTTTGTTATCCTTTCTTTTTATTTATAATAATCTTCTTCGTATCCGTAGCTGTCATCGGAGGAAAACATGCTTCCAACCAAGTCTTTATAGGATGTTTCATTATCGCATACGTCCTTCGCAATCTTGGAATTTTGGTGTAAGCCGTCCAGCACGAATTCCATAAGAGATGCCATTTCAAATTCCGTCTCGAAATACTGCGGATATTTTTTAATAAACTTTTCTAATCCTTTTACTTCCTTTAGTTTAGAATAATAGCTTTTAAAATCCAAATTGTCTTTGAGGCTCAGTACACCCCCGCTCTGGAACCAGTCGATGATTTCCTCATACGGACTTTTGAAATTTGGATCCTTTTTTCTTCTTTCCAGAGGGTCCGGAAAGTATTTCCTGAATACATCCCTTGTGGCTTTGGCAAGTATCGATTTAGCTACCTTCGATGGACCTTCCTGCTCCCCTTCGAATACCAGCTCCACCTTGCCCGTAATACCTGGTAAAACAGCATTCATATCACAAATCCTAGGCATTATCATATCCTCATTATTGGAGATAGCTCTCCTCTCAGCATTACTGATTAAATTTTCCATAGAAGAAATAGTTAGTCTTGCGCTAACACCGGATTTCTGATCAACAAACTCACTCTCCCTGGCTTTGAATGCAGCCATTTCGATGATCTCTTTGAAATAATGGGGAATATTTAGATTCAACCCCGTATCCCTCTTTGTCCATGCTTGGGTTTCTGTTATCTTGATTCCATCCTCTACTTCCCTCGGATAATGTGTAAGTACCTGGGAGTCTATCCTGTCCTTCAGCGGAGTGATAATATTACCCCTATTCGTATAATCTTCCGGGTTTGCAGTAAAAACTATGAGCAGGTCGAGAGGAATCCTTATATTAAATCCCCTTATTTGTATGTCCTTCTCCTGCATAATGTTTAATAATCCCACCTGGATTCTTGGCTGGAGATCAGGCAGCTCATTTATTACGAATATCCCTCTGTTGGTACGCGGAATAATTCCATAATGTATCGCTCCCTCATGTGAGTAATGAAGACGTTGATTCGCAGCCTTTATCGGATCGATGTCACCTATTAAGTCAGCTATATTAACATCCGGTGTTGCAAGTTTTTCGCTGTATCTTCTATCCCGGTGTATCCATTCTATCTCGGTATCATCTCCCTGTTCATTAACCATATCCACCGCAAATTTTGATATCGGGTGATATGGATCGTCATTTATTTCTGAACCTTTTACTATTGGAATATACTCATCTAATAGCAGAGGCAGCATTCTTGCGATTTTTGTCTTAGCCTGTCCCCGAAGACCTAGAAGAAGTATGTCATGTTTGGCGAGTATAGAGTTTTGAATGGCCGGTATTACAGTGTCATCATATCCTACAATGTCCTCGAATAGTATATCCTTCGTCTTCAGCTTGCAAATAAGATTCTTTCTTAGCTCATCTTTTACGGACAATACCTTGTACCCGGATTTCTTCAGATCACCGATGGTTTTTAATTTCGAAATGTCTAAATTCTCTTGCATTAATATTATATTTTTATGTTCCTGTTTTGCTTGATTTGATGTTTGGTTTATCGTATGTAACTTTGACGTCACCAATAAATAGTTCGTTCAGCATCGAATCTGTAGGAGATAACCTCTCATCGAACAATCCTGTTATAAGATTTTTAAATCCGGCTTTTAATTCCGTTACTGTTTCATCTATTTCCGCTTTTGCCAGGTTAATTATCACTATAAACATTATGGCGTGTATCACCAACGAATACCAGATAGAAATAGCCGGTGCTTTGTGCTTATAATCCCTTAATTTTGGTTTATCATAATTCATAACCTTTTGCGAATTCAATCCTTTTCTCGACTGATGGATGAGAATGAAATAAGAATTCTATAACTTTATTTGGACTCCTCTCCGAAAGGTTTTGCTCGGCAAGCTTTTCCATTGTGCTTACCAGAGCATATCTGTTTCCGGTAGTCTCCAATGCGTAACTGTCAGCCTCATATTCATACTTCCTTGATAATATACTGTTGATTGGAGTAGTGATTAATCCGTATATACTTAAATATAACACAAGTAAAGGTAATGCCGCTAGATCATACACGCTGTTGTAACCAAACCATCCTATTGTTGCTTCATATAGTTTTGCGGTAAGGAATAAACCTAAAAAAGTACTGAGCGTGGAGGTGAAAATCAACTTGCTAATATGTTTCTTAGCGTAATGTCCGAGCTCATGCGCGAATACATATTCTATCTCGTCCGCGGTAAAATTATCTATAAGTGTATCACCTAATATAATCCTTTTTGATTTACCTGTCCCGGTAAATGCGGCGTTTGCTTTCTTTGTATTCTTGCTCATGTTAAAGGTGAATATTCCCTCTACTTTCACTCCCGCTTTATCACAAATGGTCAGGATGCGTTCTTTCAGTGTTCCTCCTTCGATTGGAGTCAATTCATAAAATAACGGGAATATCAAAACCGGGGCTAACCTCCCTAATACAACCGATACCAGGAACATCATGACAGCAAGGACTAGCCACCACCATTCACCTGTATTCATCAGTATAAAATAAAAACCCAGCAGAAGGGGAATCCCTAAAACCAGTCCCACAGCCATTCCTTTGATGTTTTCCAGTAAATATGCACCGATTGTCTGGTTTGAAAGCTCATATTTATGTTCAAGAATATAACCAGAAAAAAATGACAACGGGAATGTGATAATCGATTCACCTAATCCAATAATACCGGCAAATAACAGTAAAGCAAGATATGGGTTACTCGAGATTGAATTAGCCAATTCTGATATTTCCTTTGAAAGCCCTGTAAATACCAAAATTAAAAGAACGGCAAACATTATGCCCGTGCTTGCAAACGATATTATTCTCTTTGTCTTGGCATACTTTTTTGCCTTCAGATTCTTATCTTTTCCGTCTGGATCCATGTATCAATATAACAAGTTTACCCGCTAAAAAATTTTTAACCAAAGGCAACACCCATTACAGATGTGAGGAGTACCCAAATGATCCACAGTCCGAATGTTAAGCCATATGCCTGTCCGGGCTTTATTCTTCCTATCTTCATCAAACCTATGGATACAACAACGTAGAACCAGATAGAGAATAAATCTATTGAAAATAAAATAGTATAAAGTGCTCCCTGGGAATCGGGCTGCATAAATAATGCAGCACCTATTGTTGTTAACCGCCCAAGCACTATAGATAGAACGGCTGTGATTACCTGTTGAAGTCCTGAGATTAAAAAGGCCGGTCCGATCGCATTTAAAACATCCGAATAGGATGCGGTAGACTTAAATACTTTTAATCCAATGAAGTATAATAATCCCATCAGGAATAAAATTACAAACGGTCCGATAATTGCCCATCCATATGCCATGATCTGGAAAAAGGGTGAAGTAGGATCCATCATTTTTTCCTGCATTTCCATTGCTTCGTTTCCCTGTTCCTGGGACATTTTACCGGCGTTAACTTGCTCCTGTATCTTCTCCTGTGCTTTTTTAAGCTCAGTTTCCATCTTATCACCCATTATCTGAGCATCAGAAAAGACTATAAAAGTTGCGATAAGGTAAAGCACTGCAAAAATGATCGTTGGCAGTGGCCAGTATTTCCTTGTTGAACCCTGTCCGATTGATTCATATGTCTCGCCCGGCTCGGTAAAAACTCCTACCATTACATCGGTTGAAGAAAGCTCTTCATAAGGTTCCGTTATTAGATTGGAATTTTCCCGGTCATTCTGTAAATTTTCTTCGTCCATGGTTTTGATTTAATTATTTAATTTTTTAATCAATGTAAAGGTTATTATCTGAAATGTACTTTTCTACTTCAGGGTGTACCAGATATTTTATTGATTTTCCATGTGCAACATGATCTCTTACGAGCGATGAAGAAATTTCTATCAGCGGTGTACTTAAAAATTTTACACGGGATGAATATTCGTGCTTCGCGTCCTGTACTACATAGTTCGGTCTTGCAATTACCACTACCTCCGATAAAAGGAAAAGCTTCTCAGGTTGTTTCCATCTCGGCAAGCTGATAAGGTTATCTATGCCGAGTATCAGGTATAATTTTACGAAATCATCCTTATAATGTTCTTTTAATTTTAATATTGTGTCAACTGTATAACTAACTTCCTTCGTATTACTCACTTCGATATTGCTAACTTCAAAATTATCATCATCTTCGAATGCCAGCTTTGCCATGTTAAACCTGTGCTCTGGAGATATGGTCTCGCTTTCTTTAAACGGATGTTTACCCGATGGAATAAATATGATTTTATCGAGATGCATTTGTTCCCTAACATCATCTGCAAGTATGGCATGCGCTACGTGTGGAGGATCGAAAGTTCCGCCGAAAATTCCGTACCTTTTCATTCTGAATTTTAGTATTAAAAAAGATAACAATAACCTTATTCATTTAATAGATATTTTTAAAGTAAATAAAGTGGATGGAAGTATCTATTAATCTTTAATTAAATGAATTATATTGTTCAAATATTTTCGTATGTTTAGCAGGAAAACAATTGCATTTATAGAGTTATTCATTGCGGCTATCACATGGTCGTCGCTTTTTATTTTTTTGAAGGATCTCGAAAAAGCCGGACTCGATCCTGCAAATATCATCAGTGCAAGAATGATAATTACGTCCCTAATGATAGGCGTTATTGCATTGGCAATGAAATTGAAATTTCCAGCATGGAAAGATGTACCTCTGCTTATGACGCCCGGAATCCTGTTCTTTTTTGGTGCGATTCTTATCGCATCTGGTGAGGAAGGACAATCACCGGGGATTACGGCTTTCCTGGGTTTTTTTATCCCTATTATACTTAGTTTGTTTCTTCTTGGGAAGCTGAAAGTAAAGCTTAATCACATTGGTGTTGTTTCCCTGATTTCTGCTGTCATTGGTCTAGTGTTAACGGGGGTCGGCGACGAGATCAATTTTAACATCGACCTTCTTATTATTTTCCTTGGGGCGTGTCTTGCAGGAGTTTATTTTGTTTCTCAAAAATTTCTTGTCAAAAAACATGGACCATATATCGTTACAGTATTTGCTATGTGGGGAGGTGTACCGTTTGCTTTATTTTTCATGCCCTCCTTCTTCTCCCAGGTTCCACAGATGGATGAAGGTAACTGGGTTATGATGATTGCATTATGTGTGATAGCTACTCTGATTCCTTTCTTTATGTTCACACATGCTATGAGAGAGGCAGGCCCTGCCGAAGGAACCGCCGTTAATATTTTGATTCCTTTCTTCGGAAGTCTTCTCGCTTGGGTTATTAACGGGTTTTCATTGAGTACACTTACTGTTGTGGGAGGATTGTTATCTCTTGCTGCGGTTTTGGTTTACATAAATAAGGGTATAGTTAATAAGGAAGAAGAATCTTAACTCCCTGAAACTTTATCATATACACTCTCTATCTTTTCAGCCATCTCCTTTTCGTTGTATTTCATTCCTTCCTTTGTAGCATTTTCTGACAATCTTTCTCTGTCAAATTTATCTACATAAACATTCTGTATCCTGTTGTAAAGACTTTCTTCATCATTCACATCGTACAATAATCCGGTTTCATTATCCTGTATCAACTCTCTGTTGGAGGGTATGTTGCTTGCAATTATGCATCGTCCGGAGACCTGGGCTTCGATTAATGTAATAGATAATCCTTCCCAAAGTGAAGGGAATACAAAAATGTCTATAAGTGGATAATAGTCCTCCACATTTGCCACTTCTCCCGTGAATATTACCTTATCAGCCACACCTTCCAGCTCAGCTTGCTTCACACATTCATCGTAAAGCTTACCGTCACCGACCAACAGCAGTTTTATGTCGTGTATTCTTTGTGTAAGCACCGAGAAAACCTTTATTAGCTGTCTTTGGTTCTTCTGGTAATCAAATCTGGAAATGTTTCCAATTATAAAATCATTTTCACCTATATTATACTTCTTCAGCAGCTCCGGGTTTTTCTTTTTGTCTGCGAACCGTCTGACATTAATTCCATTCTTGATAACATTTGTTTTCATAGGGTCTATTATCTTCATCTTTTCTGCAAGCTTTCTGTCTTCATCAGATACGCAGATGAACCGGTCCGTGTATTTTACCAGGTGTTGCTCTGTCGATTGCGAAAAAACTTTCTTAAGGAAATTTCCTGTCCTGTTATAGTGTATGCCGTGTATCGTGTGAACTATGCTTACATTGTCATATTTCTTCTTGTAAAACCTTGCGTACATTCCGGCTATACCCCCGTGCGAATGTATAATACTAATGTTGTTATCCTTAACGATTTTATCTATAGTGTGAAGATACTTCCCTTTGTACAATTTTGTTAAGTAAACATTCTCAAACTTAAATCCTTTTTTAAATACTTCTTCTTTAAATTCTCCTTTTGGAGCAGCTGCAATTATTGCTTCGTACTTTTCAGTGTTCAGGTTACCCACAAGCGACAGTATATGTGTCTGCCCTCCGCCCAAGAATCCTCCGTCGATTAGTTCGAGCACTTTTATCATGGCCTGTTCCTTAATCCAAGTAGCATTAATAAGATATTTAAATTAATACTCTTAAAGCTTGTAAAGTATTTATACGAAAACTTTGCAATAAGATAAATCCTTAATAGAATCCTGTCAGAAATGGGATTATGCTTCTTATAATAATAAACCTGTGACTGTTTTGAATAAAAATAAGTTTTTCCGGTGAACTCCCTGTTAACATTCTCACCCTTATAATGAATTATATCTGATCCCGGGTAGAAATATATCTTGTAGCCTTTATCCGTCAGTCTTTTACACATATCCGCGTCTTCATAGAAAAGAAAGAACTTTTCATCAAACCCTTCGATTTCTTCAAATACATTCTTTCTCATCATCATTGCCGCTCCGCTTACCCAGTCAACTTCTACTATATCACTATAATCATTTTCTATTTTATCTGTAAATCCCTTATCTCTCTTCTTAAAATGCTCTTCCCATTTTTTATTTACCTTTTCATTCGCAATTGTATTTTCTTTCCAGAATGACAGCTGAAAAGAGCCATCCTCGTTATACATCTTTAATCCCACTGCACCCGCATCTTTCTTCTTAAGTATATTTATTGCTTCACCTATAAAATCGTTCCTTATCAGTGTATCAGCGTTTAAAAAAAGTAAATACTCGCCGTTTGCATGTTTCACCCCCAGGTTATTCGCCTGGGAGTATCCTTTGTTAGAATTCTCAACAACTTTCGCAACTCTATCCAGTTCTTTTAACTCATTCTCCGGTGAGTTGTTTATGACAATTAACTCATATGGATATTTAAACTTATCCTGTATCGATCTGATGCAGTCCAGCAAAAAATTCTTCTGCCGATAATTTATAATTATTATCGATATCATCTGTTGTTTACCACCTCGTAAACTTTTATTCTAGCAACACGGCAATAAAGTAGTGACAGCAAATTTGCCGCCTTTTCAACTACATTACTCCCCTCAAATACCTTTCCGCTTATCATCTTTATAATCTTTTCTTCTTCACATTTCTTGTACCCGTTCAATAGAAATCTGTGATCACGAATCCATTTTGGATTGGTTAATATCCACCAATATGCTTTTATTAAACCGCCAGTTGAATAATTCCTTGAAAAAAACGATAGCATTAACTTCGTCCAGAAATTAAACCCGAGATATGCAAGGTACTTCATCTCAAATCCCCCCGAAAAGAACACTATAAAATTAAGCAGCCGGTTCCTTTCCCTGTAAAAGTACATCTTGGAAGCTATCTGTTTCTTCGTTGTTACATTTCCTTTGTGATAAACAATCGATTTTGACGTATGCATGATCTTCTTACCGTAAAACATTACCTTTAACGACAAATATGTATCCTCAGCGTATGCGAAATACTCATCCGGAAACAATCCTCCTAACTCTTCTACCAGATTCCACCGTATTATTAACGAACACCCGTTCGCTTGCAGTATATTACCTGTCCCGTCCTTTCCGATCTCAAAAAATCCCATCACGTTATGACCAAGAAGGTTTATCGTTCCATTCTTTTTATAATGTTCTGCCGGTATTCCCTCTGTGATGACCAGTGACTGAACCATTCCTGTGTTCTCATCCTTCTCAATTGCCTCTACCAGGCATTTAAGCCAGTCCCTGCTTACCATTGTATCATTATTGAGCAATACAACATACTCTCCCTTTACATGCTTATAGCCCAGATTATTTCCTCCGGCGAATCCGTAGTTATCATTCGCCTTCACCAGCCTGAGCCTGCTGTCATTATAGTTCCCCTCAACATACTCCACACTGCCATCAGTCGAATTATTGTCCACCAAGACTATCTCGAAATCTCCATAGCTCTGTGCCAGCACCGAATCCAGGCATTCCTTCAAAAGATCTTTTCCGTTATAATTAACTATTATGATTGAAACCATTTGCCGGTTATTATGGAGTAAAGAGATCTTCTATATATTCAGATGAAACCTTTGCGTTCTTTTGAATATTTCTTCTCTTCGAAAGTGATTTTGGTATCTCAACTAATCCCTTCAAGTAACCCTTCAAAGCGCTCCAAAAAACTTTCTTTGGCTGATCCTTATAAAACCCGTAATACCTCTTAAATCTCACAATGAAGAAATAGGGGAGATACCTTATATAAATAGAAGTCGGATAATTCTTTATCCTCAATGCAACTAGGTTTTTCTCGCACAGATGAGTCTGGAATCCGGACTGATAGCTAGTCGTAGCGCCTCTTTTATGATAACAAACCGCCTTTGGATTGTAAAAACATTTTTATCCCGCCAGCTTCATCCTGAGACTAAAGTCCACGTCTTCATAATAAGCGAAAAAATCCTCATCGAAATACCCGATCTCATCGAATAAACTGCTTCTGTACATGGCTGCCCCGGCGCACGGCCCAAATATGAACTCGGGCTCGTCATATTGCCCCTGGTCTATCTCACCATGACCTCTCGCATACGGTGAACCCTTCTTTTTAATAAAATCCCCCGCATCATCTATCTTCATCCTGTTGTAAAAGTTAAGCATCTTACACGCTACACTACCCGTGTCCGGTGTCCTAAAGCCCTTCACCATCTCTTCTAAAAAATCCTCCTTACACTCTATATCATTGTTAAGCAGTAGTATATACTCCGGGTTGAAATTCTGCGAAAATCTTATTCCCTCATTCACTCCTCCCGCAAACCCCCTGTTCCTCTCCAGCTCAAGTATCTTTACGTCCGGGTAGTTATCCTTTGTGTATGCAACTGAGTTATCGGATGAACCGTTATCCACCAGCACGATCACAAAATCCTTATATGTCTGCTTAGCAAGTGAATCGTAACATTCCTTGAGGTGTTCCTGCCCGTTGTAATTTGGTATTACTATATAAATCATGATTTACTTTTTGAGCTCTTTTAAGAAATCCCTGTGCTTTTTATACCTGTATGTATCTACTTTCCCGAAAGGCTTCTTTATCTTCTCTAACAAAATTATGAAATATGAATTTATTATAGTAGCCGTTCTCAATACTAAATATCTCCCGCTGCTGTAATTCTTCTTAAAAAAATAAAGCATGCTATTTACATACCGGCCGTACAGCCACCAGTTCTCATCCGTCTGAAAGCTCGTTCCGCCGAGATGCGTAACACTGTATCTTGTATCTACGCCTAGCTTACTTACTTTATTCACCTGGTAACTGATGTCAACATCTTCAAAAAACAACTTATACCCCTCATCCATTTTACCCACCCTTTCGAATAGATCACGTTTTATCATAAAAAACGCACCCGGTATCTGTTCCACCTGCTCTACCTTCCCGCCATTTACATCCACGTCCTGGTTCTCGAGATACCTGTTCATCAGCCATGTCGACTTATTGAATATCTTCGCCAGTATCGATGTAAATAGCACGAACTGTATTACGCTCGGATACCTCTGGAAATAATTCCTCTGAAATCTCCCGTCCGTACCTATTAAAAGCGGACAAACCGCTCCGTATTCTTCAAGATCCTTTACCAGCCCCGGTATCACACTCTCCGTAAAAATAATGTCCGGGTTCAATATTATGATGTTTTCTCCGCTCGTTAGTTCATACCCCCGGTTATTAGCATATGAGAATCCTTTATCCTCTTTAAGTAGTAATGCCTTTACGATACTGTATTCTGCTTCAAGGCTCCTGATTACCTCCTTCTGGTCCTCTCTTGATGCATTATCTACCAGAATTACCTCTACCTGAGATGAATCTTCATGATTTACAAGTGATTCAAGGCATTCTTTTATCACATCATCTGAGTTATGACACACTATTATTATTGATGTCAGCAAAGCCGCTAATACATCTCCTTCTCTGCCAGATCCAGCAGCTTGTTATAAAATCCCTTCAAACTGAGCTTCTTTTCCCGCTTCGTGAGATGCTTTACCTTCTCGTAATCTTTCATCTTTGCGTCATATACATCAACATAATCTTTATTGTGAGCTCTTCCCGTCGCGTGATAAACCTTTACCTCTTTCAGTATCCCAAACTTAAATCCTTCATCACTCACCCTGTTCGCATAGTCCTCGTCTTCCATAAAGAACATTGCGTCATCCTTCTGCGCGAGTTTACCAACCTTCTCATATACATATCTCGATACCATAAAACACCATCCGCCTGCTGGTCCTACTTCGAGTGTGATTTTCCCGTCATCGAACTGTCTCGGGACATAGTCCTCATCCGGCTGCTTTGCTCCGTCTGTTTTCTCATCCTGTACAACGTTAGTTGCCAGGTATCCCATAGCGGGAATCCTCTTATATGCCATTACCATATCCTGCACCCAGTTGGCGGGAAACTCTATCACATCATCATCCACCCCGATTATAAACTCACCCTTTGCCAGCTCGATTGCCTTACCCTTAGCGTTCGTACCTATGTTTTTCTCATTTAAAATCACCCTTACCCTCTCATTGTTCTCTAATCCCTTGAGATACTCTCCCGTTCCGTCAGTTGAAGCGTTATCCCAGATGATCAACTCATAATTTACACCTTTGAGAGAAGGTATAATCGCTTCTACACACTTCTTCAGCATTCCAACCCTGTTATACGTTACTATACATATACTTACCAGTTCATCTTTGTACACATCACCTTTGTAATGCGACTTTATCTGCTCATTCCTTTTCATCACCATTGATTTCAGCGGAGTGAACTTCATAAGTATCTTAACAAAAACCATTTTGTCGTTTTCATTCAGATAATTCATCTTAAGTATCGCCAGCACATACATTCCCATGAATAGTATACCCGCCGGTATGAGGTATATAAGCCCGCTCAACCTGTCAGTTACACTCATTACGCTTTCCTGCAACAAATAATATATTCCAAAAAGCACCCCGGCGAATAACACTGCCGCGAGGAATGGCTTTAGATACTGCTCCATTAAAAACAAAAAATGCTTCTTCCCGAAATACTTTGCCGATACATGGTAAATATAAAAAGATGAGATTGCTATCGATATGGTATTACCAATAGCTGCACCTATTATCCCGAAATACATAATGAGGACAAAACTCAAAACAAGATTGAATCCAAGGTTAATTAATCCCTCGTGCATCTGGTACTTTGGTATCCCTATATTTGGAGTGATCGAATTACCAGGTGCAGAAAATATCATGTTTATCAACTGTCCGATAATTAATATCCTGAGTATATAAATGGAAATATCAAATCCCGGCCCCATCCATGAATAAATTATCACATCCGCGAATGCAAATATAAAAATAAATATCGGTATGGATGCAACAGTGAGGTACCTTGTCGTATCACCAAAAAGCCTTACCAGCTTCTCCTTGTCTTCCTTCGCGTTCAGCTCTGCGGCTACAGGAGCTACCTGCGGTACCAGCTGGTAGGGAAAGAACCTGCCCAGCCTTGTCACCCTTGCTCCAATATTAAAAAACGCCACGTTGCTCATCACCGAAAAGAATCCCAACAGAAACTCATCGTATTTATCCGACGCGAATGATGCCAGCTTAGATACCTGCATCTGCAGCCCGAACCCTGTCATCTTCTTAAGAGTTGTCCTGTCAAACCTTTTCAATCCTATCCTCATTTCAGGAAGTACTTTCCTTGCGGCAAAATAACTGAACAAAATGCTCAAAGTCACCGCGACTGTCTGGCTTATCATTAACCCTATAAGCCCGTATCCGTTCAAAAGCAATATTACTATTGCTCCCACATTCAAAATATTCAGTATAATCCCGAAAACATTAGTGATGTACATCTTCTGTAAACTGATAAGGATGGAATTGAATATCCCGAATGCATTTGTAATGAAAAAAATGAATATGCTGATCCTGAAGGCAAACAAGCTTATCTCCTGTAGATCAGGTGGAATATTAAGCAAACCCACTAACGGCTCAGCCAGTAAGAAACCGATCACGCTTATCAGCAATGAGAATACTATATAAAAAAATAATCCTGTAGAAAGCGTCCTGTTTAGCTTTTCTTTATCGTTCTTGTTGTAATCTTCGGAAATGAACTTAATAAATGAACTGGATATGCTTAGGTCGAACAATGCAAATGTCCCGCTGAATCCCATTACTAGAGCGTATATACCGAACTGGACTTCGCCTATGACCGAAATTATGAAAGGAGTGAGAAAAAAGGGGAATACAAACCCTAATATCTGTGCTAAAAAATTGTAGAACGTGTTTTTTATTACTTTGTCTGTTAGAGACATTTTATCTGAATATGGATACCAGTAAAAACCGAACTGATAAAATTGGTATTAGTATCACAGCCGGAATTCCGAAATTGTTCTTATAATATCTGTAAACATCCTTATACATTATCTTTCTTACCTTTGGCGGAGCGCTCTTTGTCGAGTAACTGCCGTGGTGTATCACTTCCGCCGTATGAATGAAGTAAATATCGTATCCCGCTCCATAAATTCGTTGACACAGATCTACGTCATTATATAATATCCTGTACTGCTCATCGAAATATCCTGCCTTCTCCAGAACTTCTCTCCGAATCATCAAAAATGTCGTCGCTATCTGGTCCACTTTTATTGTCTCATCATAATCAAACCACTCCATATCGTACCCTTTATTCATAAAATCCATTGAAAGGTATGTGAATACCCCGTTCATAAGAGTAGGGAATTTCTTGCAGTTTCCCTGTTTCCTTCCGTCCGGATAGATAAGTCTGCATCCTACTGCTCCGCATCGCGGGTTGGTGTCTAAAAACTTTATGCACTCGCTTAAAGAACCGTCTTTCAATTCGGTGTCGCTTCCCAATAATAAAACATACTTACCATTTGCTGCTTTCATTCCCTGGTTGCACGCGGGAGCATAACCAATGTTCTCATTATTCATGATAAGCTTTACATTGGGGAAGTTCTCCCTGAGATACTCAACGCTCCCGTCAGATGAAGCATTATCGATTACTATTACTTCCGGTTTTAAAGAACTATATTCTGATAGATTATAGATAGATTCCAGGCATTTAACCGTTAGCTCCTTCGTATTCCACGTTACTATTACAATGCTTACCAATGCATCCTGCATTATTGAGTCTCTGTGTTCTGGTCTTTTGAATTCTGTATAGGTAATCCGGCGTTATAAAACATCATTTGTATCTTATATCTGTGATTTTCTATTTCCCTCATATAAACCGTTCTTCGGTTTCCTGTCGAAGTTTTGTACTGACTTTTTCTTAATGCCAGGACTATAGATGTCTTAACATACTCTTTCTGATTGATACTGTGATGAAGCCATCCTTTCTTGTTCCTCTTCGTTACGAAAGGTAAATGCATGAGATGGTCCGGTGGAATTACGCCGTTTATAGTCTCATCCTCTAATTCTTTATGTATGGTCTTTCCTTCTATGAAAATTGCGATCTGGAAAATTGCGAAAATTGCTATGAAGTATAAAAACAAAAATAAAAATCCTATTAATGCAGTGGACTCAAAACTAACGCTGGCGTTCCAGGCAAAATGCAGGAATACTGCAATAGCGTATCCCGTTGGTATCAATAAAAGCTTCCAGCCGATACCTTTGAATTTAGCATATCCAATGAATGCTCCTAACGTAGCCGTAGCCATGCAGTGCATTACTGCAGAAAATAAAGTTCTTATAACTACGATCATTACCCAGTCAACAGGAGTGGTGCCGTATGTCAAAAAGTACATGAAATTCTCCGTCATACCAAATCCCAGCCCAACAGCGCCTCCATAAACTACTCCGTCTACTACGCCGTCAAACCTTTTGCTTAATGCTACAATCAATAAGAATATTCCTTTTGTGGCTTCTTCTACAATGGGTGCAACTATTACAGCTCCGGATAGATCTAATAGCTCTGCAGGATTACCATCTGATACGGATATGATTAATGTAGACAAAGGTATCTGGAATATGATACTTCCTATGATTGCAAGGATTATTGCTCCGGTGCCACCCCATCCAAAACATAAAAGCACCATCCAGAAAGGCTCGCGCTCATTTCTGTCAAGCCACCAGATTATAAGCATGTAGGTGAACATCGGTATTACTGCCGCTAATAATGAAGCAAATGCTAAAACCAGTTCCATTTTACCTGTATTTTATTTAAAATGTACAGTTTAATTTTTTACTGATTCGTTCAGTGTTATAAGTAACTGCCCTTTGTCAACTGATGCTTTCTCATTTACATGTATTGTCTTTACTATACAGTCCGTGTCAGCCTTGATCTCATTCTCCATTTTCATGGCTTCAAGCACCAGCAATACCTCTCCTGCTTTTATCTCTGAACCTTCTTCCGTGTTTATCTTTACCACTGCTCCCGGCATTGGTGATACTAACTTATCCTTAAATTTACCGCTATCTGATGAAATATACTTCTCTTTTATTATGTCCAGTTCTGATTTACACTCCACATCATATCTGCGGGCATTTGCTATGATCTCTTGTTTTGTCTCTTCCATTGAACCTAACCTTACTGTGTAATTCTTTCCATTTATCCTGAGTATTGCTACATCTTCTGACAATAGTTCGTATTCAAATTCAAATTCCTCCCCGTTAAATTCTGCCTTTGTATTCGAAAAAACCTTCATTGTTTTTAATTCTTGCCCGTTTATCTTTATTTCGAATTTTCTCTTCATCTGTATGTCTCGTGATTTTTCTTTACCCAGTTTGATGTGCCGCTATTTATAACTTTTACTTTACCGCGTGAAGTGTTTTCTTCCTTTGCCTTGAATAAACAAGCACCTAATGCAATGGCTCTTTCAATTTCAGCACTCCCCGGTATGTTGTCTTTGTTGTATATCTCAGGGATGAATTCTCTCTCAACATATTGTGTATCATAGTCACCGTTTAGATATGCCTCTGAATTCAATAGAGCTGATAGAAATTCCACATTGGTCTTTACTCCCGATATTATATAATTCTTTAATGCTTCATCCATTTTCCTTATAGCAATCTCTCTCGTCTTTCCGTGTGCGATTAATTTCGCTATCATTGAGTCATAGTAGATTGAGATCTCATCTCCCTCTACTATACCTGTATCTTCCCTTAACCCATTACCGGGAATACTGCTTATATAATTTATCTTTCCGATGGATGGAAGGAAATTATTATCCGGGTCCTCCGCGCATATCCTGCATTCTATTGTATATCCCTCGAATTTCACATCGTCCTGCTTCATCGAAAGCTCATGTCCGGATGCAGCAAGTATTTGTTCTCGTACAAGATCTGTATCGGTTCGCATTTCCGTAATAGGATGCTCTACCTGTAATCTGGTGTTCATTTCGAGGAAGTAATAATTCCTTTCATTATCCACAATAAACTCAACCGTCCCTGCATTTGTATATCCCGCCGCTTTTGCCAGTCTTTTGGCACATTCGCCCATTTCCTGCTTGAGATCTTCGTTCATAATAACCGAAGGAGTCTCCTCGATAATCTTCTGATGCCTTCTCTGCATCGAACATTCTCTCTCGCCGAGATGGATAACGTTCCCATGCTCATCTGCCATAATCTGGAATTCAATGTGCCTTCCGGCTACTACATACTTTTCTATAAATACACTCTCATCTCCAAAGGATGCCCGGGCTTCATTTTGAGACATTCTCAGAGCGCTTTCAAAATCCTTTTCCTCTCTTACGATGCGCATACCTTTTCCGCCGCCGCCCGCCGCCGCCTTTATTAAAACCGGATACCCTATGCCATCTGCTATTTTCTTTGCTTCATTAATATCTGTTATCGGTTCTTCTGTTCCGGGAACTGTCGGCACATTATTTTTTATAGCTAAGGTTTTTGCCATCGTCTTGTCGCCAAGTGCCTTGATCGCTTCCGCTGACGGGCCAATAAACTTTATCCCGTTATCTGCGCAAAGCTGTGAGAAGTATGCTCTCTCAGAAAGGAAACCATATCCGGGGTGAATTGCATCTGCCCCGCTCATCTTAGCGATCTCGATTATCTTGTCTGCCATTAAATAGCTCTCTGATGCAGGGGACGGACCGAGATGATAAGCTTCACTGGCATACCTTGTGTATAACGAGTTCCTGTCGAAATCAGAATAAACGGCGACTGTATCGATTCCCATCTCTCGGGCGGTGGTGATTACCCTAACCGCTATCTCACCTCTGTTAGCTATTAATATCTTTTTTATCATAGTGCTTAGAAATCTTTTATTTCTGTTTCCAGTCGAAAAACGCCGCTTCATCTTCGACGAGCTTCTCTATCAGTTCATCGAAGGAAATATCGTAATTCCAGTTCAGGTTCTGCTTTGCTTTTGAATTGTCTCCGTATATTATCTCCAGATCTACCGGTCGGTAAAGCTTCTTGCTGAATTCAACCCCTCTATCGTAATCCACTCCCGTTGAATCGAATACTTTCTTCGTGAAATCTTCCAGCGTATTTGCTTCACCTGAACATATTATGTAATCGTCTGCCGTATCCTGCTGAAGCATTAACCACATTGCCTTAACGTATTCCGGCGCGTATCCCCAATCCCTGCTGATAGCAAGATTTCCAAGGGTTATTTTATCTGTTAATCCCCTTGAGATTCTTAATGCACCTTCAAGTATCTTCTTTGTAACGAAATTCTCACCCCTGAGTGCTGACTCATGATTAAATAGTATTCCACATGCAGCATAGAGATTATAAGCTTCCCTGTAATTTACAGTTATCCAGTGTGCCGACGCTTTTGATATGCTGTATGGGCTTACCGGGTGAAGTACAGTCTCCTCTGTTACAGGAAGATTCTCCGGCTTCATCCTGCCGTACATTTCACTGCTCGATGCATTGTAAAATCTTGTCTCCGGGCTGACATTGCGGATTGCCTCCAGCATGTTCGCCGTCGATATTATATTAAATTCAAGCGTTCCTATCGGCTGCTCGAACGAGAGACCAACCGAACTCTGTGCCGCCAGGTTATACATCTCGTCCGGCTTATGCTCTTTAATTAGTCGGAGTATATTAGAAAGATCTAATAGGTTTGCTTTTACTAATTGTACATCGTTTAATATTCCCAGGTATTTCAGGTTTATATTTCGTGTATCTGATGTGTCGCGCGTTATGCCGGTTACACTGTACCCTTTATCGAGTAGGAATTTCGATAGGTAAGCGCCGTCCTGCCCTGTTATACCTGTTATTAAAGCTCTCTTCATCCTTTGTTTTCTTCTTCACCCTTTCCATCATTGTCGTCTTTCTTCTCTTCCTTCTTTGCTTCTCCGGAGTTCTTCTTTGACATATATGCGCTGCCGATGCCGCCGATCAACAGCAGCACAACAAATATATTCGCTGCGAAACTTATAGCCTTACCTGTTGCATATGATTGCGGCTCGAATTTAAATTCCACTTTATGCTGTCCCGCCGGTACTATTATTGACCTGAATAAGTAATCCGTCTTGTAAACTTCTGTCTCCTTGCTGTCTACATACGCCTTCCATCCTGCCGGATAGTAAATCTCGCTGAGAACAAGCATATTGTTACCGGTTGCGTTTACATCGTATGTAATATGGTGAATACCAAAATCGGTTATTGTCGCGCTTGCGCCCGAATCCGGTTTATCGATCTGGATACCCGGGTCTTCTTCCAGCATTGCAGTTGTCCTCGGATTGAATGTCCCGTCCCTCATCCCGTTAAGTATATTCAAACCACTCTCTACTTTGTACTCATCTACAAAAAACGCTCTCGGCAGCGCGTCAGGATTAAGATAAACTATCTTAGCTCCCTGGAATACTGGCTTGAAGTTAACTGTATCAGCAAAAGGTTTGTCTGTTATCAGGTACTTTACATTAGCAGCATCCAGCAGATTTGGATTGAGGTCGCCTGCAATATCTATAGCATCCTGGTAATTCCTTATCTTTGCTCCGTGATACCCGTTAAACTGGTGTATTTTATAGAATGCAAGGAAGTTGCTCGTAATCATTCTCTCACCATTATACTCCGCTACTCTGTAACGGAATGGCTCAGGGTCGTTACTTTGTATATAATTTATATAATCCTTCTGTGCGAATAGTGTAGCCTTATCCTGCGGGTTATCCCAGTGTAAGGTCTTCCCGCTGATATTCCACAGGTCGAATACACTTATTACTATCACTATACCCGCCATTAATCCGGCTGTCATTTTCTTCTGTGAGTAAAAGTATGCCGTCCCAATAACTATCAGCATTAAGATCGAATGTAGCCTCAGATCGCTTATAACATTCTCATACGCATATGGCACAACCTGCTGGCTTAGATATTGATCGACCTGCTGAGGTGGTGCACCCTGCTGCTTGTACTCCATAGCTTTAGGACCTGTAAGTACACTTTCCCTGTATGAATCCTCAAATCCTATCAATGAGAAAATGAACATCAAACCGGCTAATCCCATTAATACAAACGATACCTTCTTGAACTTTTCCTGCTGTACCTTATCCTTAACTGAATTTATTATCGATACCAGTCCGTAACCTGCCAGTATCAGGAATATGAAATCCAGGTAGTAATGTATCATCACCGGTGCCCGGAAACTTCCGAACAACGGGAAGTAATTAAAGAAAAGATCGAATATTAACGGAAATGTCCGTCCGAACGACAGGAATAAGAAAAACAACATCGCAATGGTTAAGCCCTGGACCGGGGCATTACGCTTGAAATTCATAATAATCCCTATCACTGCAAGCAAAAACACTATCACACCAAAATAAACAGGGGAGTCCGTGAATGGCATCTGCCCCCAGTAAGTATTGGTCCTTTGTCCGTTGACTTCTACATTACCAAATCCGTAGTAATATGGAATAAAGAATGTCAAAACTTCTCCCGGGCTGAATGACCAGTTAGTCGCATACTGATAATCCAGCGGTTGATTATTCTGTGTGGCAGGGTTATTCAACTGCTCGATTCCTGCCTGACCTCTTATCGAATATTCGTTGTACTCTTTTACGGACAATATTATGTTTGCATCCATCGCAACAGCTATCAAACCTGCCCCGATCAATACTACAGCGCTCTTTAAAAGCGTAATATACCTTTCTTTCCTGATAATTGTATATAAAAGTATATATCCGTAATAAACCCCAATAAAAAGGTATGTGTAAAACAGCATTTGTATGTGATGGAAATGCAGCTGCATGTAAATCAACACAGCAAGTATTGGCAGATAGAGCAATATCCTTTTCCAGTTATCGAATCCCTTGTCTATCATCATATCTATCGTCAGCAATATCAGAGGGAAAAATGCGAACGTCATCATCTTTGTATGGTGTCCTACTATTATGAGCTGTATCAGTCCCGTTGCCAGCACTCCGCTCAATGCACAGAATAATGCTACTGTGTTACTCTTAAACTTATACCTTATATAAAAATATGTTCCAATGGCAAAAAGGAAATAGTAAGGAATAGTCAGCTTGAATAAATTATCCCCGTCAAAGCTTGTCATTGTACTGTCCCATATATACGAAAAGAAATTATTTGCAGCAGGAAGTCCCGCTGTCAGTGATGCAAGTGAGGGCATTCCGCCAAAAATGTAAGGCACCCATAAAGGATATATTCCGTCACGGCTGGCTTCCTCCAAAAATGTCTTAAAACTGTAGGGAGACAGGTTATCCGGTGAAGAAAATATCTTGCCTCCAAGAATGCCTTCCTGAAAGAACATCAGTATAGCTAATACTATGATCCCAATGTATATATAATCCTGGTATTTCTCGAATGATGATTCATCGGCGCTTTTCTTTATTTCACCTAAACTCTTTGTTTGTTTTGATTTCTTCTGGGGGTGCTTTGCCTTTGTTTTTGCCATTAAAAAAGTGAGATTATTTCATGAAACTATTCAAAATACGATTTTTCAATACTCTAATAAATACTAAATTAAATTTTTTAAATTGATACTACAAACCGAAGTAAGTAAATTGAAATCAGTTTTTTAAATAATAGATTCAATTGGGTGTAGTAAGAAATCAGGCTACTTTTAATACAATTATATCATTCGCAGGACTATTCCTCGGAGCACTTAATATTCTGTTTTTATACAGGATATATTTTACACTCGAAGAGTTTGGTCTTGTCAATCTTTTGGTTTCCATCACTCTCGTATTCTCCCAGATTTCTGCCCTGGGTACTGTAAATACGATTATCCGGTTTTTCCCTTTTTTCGAAACTAAAGATAATATTCATCATGGTTTTGTCAATTGGGTAACACTAATATCTCTTATTGGCTTCGCTCTGTTAACTCTTTTCTATATTTTATTCAGACCCGCTATAGAAAGTGCTTTTATAGAGAATTCCCCGATATATATAGAGTATTACTACGTGATAATCCCTCTCGCAGGTTTCACATTATTATTTAACCTCTTTGAAGCAATAGCAAGAGCAATACATAGAACAGTTTACTCCGCGTTCCTTAAAGACGTGCTTTTAAGACTATTAACTACTGCTGGGATCCTATTGGTTGGATTCAAAATGATCACATTTGATGACTTTGTATTGTTTTTCGTGTTCATAAACTTCCTGATTGCTTTACTTGTTTTTCTTCAGCTGGCATTTTCCGGTCGGTTAAAATTTAATCTAGACTTTACTTCGATACCATTTCCAAAAGTAAAAGAATTTTTTGGATATGGGCTCTTTAGTCTCTTAGCTTTTTCCGCTTATTACATTACATTAAATATGTATAGAATAATGATCGGTTCGCTTGTTAGTATCGATATTGTTGGCATATATTCGATTTTTCTTTTTGTTGCAACCGTCATTGCGTTTCCAACAAGAGCTATAAGCAGGATTATCGTCCCAATTATTGCCGACGCTTGGAAAAAAAATGACACGGAAAAAATACATTCACTCTACAAAAAAACTTCTCTGATACAACTTATTCTCGCGCTCTGGATTTTTATTGGCATTTGGGCTAATGAACACAATATACTTACCGTACTTAATAAACCGGAATACTACGGATATTTTAATATCTTCATCTTCCTGGGAATATCTTTCCTCATAGATGCTACGGGAAGTATTAATTCCGATATTCTTTCAACTTCTGTGAAATTCAAGTTCGATACGCTATTTAATATACTTTTCCTGTTTACCGGTGTACTCCTGAATTTTATTTTTATCCCTGTATATGGGGGTGTTGGGGCTGCAGTAGCTACTGCAGTGGCGATGTTTGTTTTTAATATCGGGAAATGGTTTTATATTAAACACCAATTCGGTATGCAGCCTTTTGGTATCAAACACATTTATGTTGTTGCTATAGGGGTTATTACGGTTTTAGTAGGGATTAACTTACCGATTATTGGTAATTTTATCGTTGATGTATTGTATAGAAGTATACTTGTAACAATTTTATTCATTGGATCTATATACCTGTTCAAATTCTCTGATGACCTGAATGATTATGTATCACTTTTACTTGTAAAAGCAAAATTAAAGAGATAATGGAGATATCTTTTGGTGACAAATTTTCTGCTGCTTTAAAGATTTATTCAAAGCTTTTACAAATGCCGGGAAGGACTGCCTTCAAAACATGGTTTAAGCCTGCCGAAAGTACAAGGTATAATGAGTTTGCTTATTTTTTGAAACACCTAAAATCACATCCACTCAAAAATGCATATATACTGGATATATCCTCTCCCTATGCAATGGCTTATTTACTTACGGGTAATGGTAACAGGGTCTTGAAAACTGATATTAATTCAGAGGAGAAATTATCCATTAAAGAAAGCAATTCACTTTCTTTCGCTAAGGAAGACGGTACCGCTCTCACGTTTACTGATAATACCTTCGACGCGGTTTTTTCGATTAGTGTCATTGAACACATCTATGAAGGATACCTTGATGCTGTTAAAGAAATGGTAAGAGTTACTAAACCCGGTGGGATTATTTACATTACAACACCTGTATCAGCCAAGATTACCGAGGAATGGATTAACGAAGATATTTATTCTGACCAGCACAAAAAGACTGATAAAATATTTTTCCAGTACAGATTTTCTGAAAAAGATGTTAATGACATCATAAATTGTGTACCTGGAGCTGAAGTTTTTCAAAAGCATATCTTCTGGGAAAGAAATGACGGCGATTATGACAGATTCATAGATAAACTTAAAAATACCGGCAAAGGCAGCATTGGTTTCCTTAAAAATTCTTTCCTGAATATGTTTGTGGGCTCTAAGATTCTTAATAATTCTCCAGGTACGTTTGAACAATCTAAAAGCTTTGGTAATATTTCTCTTATTCTGAAGAAAAAATGAATATACTCTACGATCATCAGACATTTGCTATGCAGAGATACGGCGGGATCTCACGATATTTCTATGAAACAATTAAACGACTTTTGGAAAATCCTGACCTTGAGATATCGTCTTTTATGGGTCTTTTTATAAATGAATATGGTCTTGAAAAGCTAAGGGATGAGTTCACTCACTTCAAAGGAACAAAATACACTCCAAAATTTAAAACTAAACTACTTTTTCTGAAATTAAACAGTATCCTCTTCTCGCGGTTTGCTTCAAAATACCCGTTTGACCTGTACCATCAGACTTACTATAATTACCTTCTTCCCTCATTCAAAGGCAAGCGGGTTATGACAGTACTCGATATGACACACGAGTTCTTCCCGGGCTCATTCCATAAACTCGACAAAACAACCGAATGGAAAAAACAGTCTATCCCTAAAGCCGATGGGTTCATTTGTATCTCGGAATCGACACGCAGAGACCTCATCAGGCTCTTTAATGTACAGGAAGATAAAGCGCGCGTGATTTACCTTGGTAATTCAATCGATACAAATGTTACATCGGATAGAATTATTAAAGATAACTATATACTCTTTGTCGGAGATAGGAAAGGTTATAAGAATTTTTCTCTGCTACTTGAGGCTTATGCCGGGCTGCCTGAGATAAACAACTCTTTTAAGCTTGTCTGTTACGGAGGAGGACCGCCATCTGAATCGGAAAAACAGATTATTAATGACAATAAACTCGATTCAAGAATCATCTTCGACAGCGGTGACGATAAAAAGCTCGCGAATTTTTACAAGTTCGCTTCCGTTTTTGTCTACCCGTCAAAGTATGAAGGATTTGGCATCCCTCCGCTCGAAGCAATGTCTATCGGCTGCCCTGTCATCGCATCGAATATAAGCTCAATTCCTGAAGTTGCAGGTGAAGCCGGTCTCTACATCGATCCGGATAGCCTTGATGATATGAAAAAACAGCTGACTCTAATCCTGACTGATGAGGATGTAAGAACTGACTGTGTTAAAAAAGGTTTTGAACAGTCGCAAAAATTCAGCTGGGATAAGTGCGCCTCGGAACATTTTGAATTCTACAAGGAGCTGTTATCAAAATGAAACCCGTGATATCAATAATAACCGTTGTCTATAATGGAAAAGATGTCCTGCCCAAAACTATCGAGAGTGTCAGAACTCAGGATTATAAGCATATCGAGTACATTGTCATCGATGGCGGTTCAAAAGACGGGACTCTGGATGTTATCAAAAATAATGGGGATGTGATCTCCGCATGGTCCAGCGAACCCGATAAGGGAATCTACGACGCAATGAATAAAGGCTTGAAAAAAGCAACAGGGGATTATGTGTGGTTTCTTAATGCAGGTGATGAGGTTTTTGCTCCGGATACACTGACCAGGGTTTTTTCCATGGGTGAAGCCGATGCCTACTACGGTGATGTGGGGTATATCGATGAAAAAGGTGACACACTTGGTACTCGCACCCTAAAAACTCCGCCGCCTGAACTATCCTGGCGTGAAATGATAAAGGGAATGGTAGTTAGTCACCAGTCATTTATTGTAAAAAGAGAACTGGCTTCAAACTATGACCTCAGGTATAAATATGTTGCCGATGTCGACTGGATGATATCTACTCTCAAAAATTGTAAATCTGTAACCAATACCAACATGACTCTTTCCAAATTCCTTGTAGGAGGATTCTCTAAAAAGAATATTATCAGATCTAATCGCGAAAGGTTCACTATTCTGCGCAAACACTTCGATCTTCTCGAAGTCCTCAAAAGCCATTTGCTCCTCTCAAAAGACTTCGTTAAATATTACATGTCCAATAAAAAGAAATACTACTAATAACAATTTGGACACCCAAATGGATACTCTTTAATCTTTTCCCTTTGATTATGAACTATTTTAATAATACCATTTTACGGGTTTCTGTGAATGAGGATGTCTCTATTCTGTAAAAATACGTTCCGGAAGTTAAGCAGCTTGCATTAAATTCAATTTCATATCTTCCCGCTGTTAATCCCTGGTTAACAACTATTCCAACTTCCTTACCGTTTAGATCATAGACTCTTAAGCTTACAAAATCATTCTTTGGAAGATCGAATTTAAGCTTTGTGCTTGGATTGAATGGATTAGGGTAATTATTATATAATTCATAGCTGGCAGGTATATCATTTCCTGTTGGAACGATTTCCGTTATCATTACAATTGCAGTATCTGAATATTCTGAATTAGCTCCGGCATTAAAGGCATATACTCGGTAATAATAAGTGTTAGGAGCTGTTATTCCGTTGTTATCAATAAAGTTCAAAGTGTTTGGCCCGGTTTGGCCAACCACCTGGAAGTTGTCCGGGGTAGTTAAACTTCTTTCGATTTTAAATCCCTCCTCATTGTTTGAATTATCAAACCATGCGAGGTAAATCGCTGTTGTCGAAATTGGAAAAGCAACGAGATTATTGGGAGCATTAGGTGTCAATACTCCTCCGGTCGTTGTATGTAATATTATTCCATCACGCCCGACTACCCAGCCTTCTGTAGTAGAAACAAAACTGGTTGAGAATAACCAATTAGGCACCCCAGCTGGTATAAATACCCAGTTTTGACCCGCGTTTGCCGTCCTCAATACATCTCCTTCATCTCCAACCATCATCCAGGTATTGTTATCTATAAAGTCAATACATCTTTGTGAATGGACAGTTGAGTAGTTTACTGGTACCCAGGTACTACCTCCATTGGTGGTCAATAGGAAATCGGTTGAAGGCGGTTGCCCCGTTGTTATTATACCGGTGTTAGAATTAAGAAAAGATACATAAAGCAGCTCAAAACCTCCAAAACCTGATCCTTGCGAAAACCAAGTTGTCCCTCCGTTTGTTGTCTTTCTTATTGTACCGTTAAATCCAATTGCCCAACCCGTACTATTATTAACGAAGTGCACACCCCATAAATTTTGTGTTGTTCCGCTTGATTGCTGTGTCCAGTTTATTCCACCGTCTGTGGTTTTGCGTATTTGACCGGAGTAACCCACTGTGAATCCTGTATTGGCATTTACAAAAAAAATAGATTTTAATGTATTGGTTGTGCCGCTTGGAAGCGAAAACCAGTTTACTCCGCCATTGGTTGTTTTTCTCAAAGTACCGTTTGTACCGCAAATATAACCTGTATCATAGGATGGTTTTGGAAAATTTAAGCAAAATAATGTGTCCGTTGTTCCGCTAACTTGTGCAAACCAGGTACTTCCTCCATTAGTCGTGGTTCTGATAGTTCCGTTCTCACCGACACATGTTCCTGTAGATTGATTGATGAATTTAACTCCCCATAAGTCGTTTGATGTCCCGCTTGACTGAATTTGCCAGGCAGGTTGAGAAAATATTGTACTGAATGTTAGGATAAATATTGAAATTGAAAAACAAAGTATTCTCGATTTCATACTACCTCCGGTAATTTTTATTTAAATGATTATGTTTTTGCATACAACATGATGGTAGTTGTAGCAAATGCTTTTAGGGGAGCTTACCTTATTCCAAATTACTTACAATTTTTTCAATTGTCAATATGGTAATATTATAATGAACTAATTTAACAGTTTTTTAGCCTTTTTATTGCCCTTTTATCCTCTCCAGGTCGCTTTCACTTACATTTAATAGTTCTACCTTTGGCAATCTTACCAGCAATTCCCGCCAGTTCTCATTTCCCGCGAATACTTCCTTAAATAGCGGAAGCGACTCATCCACCTTTCCTATCCCCGCAAGCGTCACAGCATGCCAGAATTTCATCTCCAGGTTATCAGGGAACATCTCCTCCGCTGATCTGTATTCCTGCAGTGCCTTGTCTATATCTCCCTCCGCTAAAGCTATATCACCGTTATTCATATGCTCGTAAGCGCGGTGAAGTCTCAGTAACCTCTTTATCTCCTTTACAGGCTCCTCGTGGTCTTCTACCCTTAAGTCGATCAGTTTATCCTCCCATGGATTTCCCGTTGATTCACCCCTTACAATTAATAAGCTTGCTGATTGTTTCCCCCTTATATCACCGCCTTCATTTTGAGCCGCCTCAAGTGAAGCCACCAGTCTCTCTGCCAGAGGTCCCGTCGAATTCTCGAAAGCCTCAGCCATCGCGCCCCATACAGTATTATTCAGCATCATATTAGCCTGTACTGAGTAATTATCACCGATGAGATTTCCTGCTTCAGGAATGCACTTAATTCCTGTATATGATGCCACTCTGCCCTTCGAATCCAGTACCGCAAGCTGTCTCTCATCCCTTCCTTCATCATTCGCGATAAGTTCATCTACAATTTCCTGTGGAGTCTTTCCCTGTTTAAGCATTTCCAGTCCACGCAATCCGAATGATACATTTACAAATGACTGTGTCGCTACCACGCCTACACCCGCTTCTCCCCAGGCGACTACCGATCCTACGGAAAACCAATGCGATTGTACTGCTACGCCCATCTCACCCGTAACCGGGTCTCTGGCAACTATCGAGTATGTATGGGCAAAAGGTTGACTGTAAAATTGCGCATGTAAATTTGAATTAAATGCCATAATTAAAAATAATATGAATAGTATTAGTTTATTCATAGGTTGGATTTATTTTATTTCAATAACACCATCCTTCTGGTTTCAGAAAAATTGCTTGTGATGATTTGGTAAAAGTAAACACCGCTTGTTAGCTTACCGGCATTATAATTTAATTCATAACTGCCGGCATTCATGTTTTCACTTAATAAAATATCCACTTCAGCTCCCGTGATATCAAATACTTTAATTTCTACAATTGTATTTTCGGGAAGATCAAATTTTATTTTTGTATATGGATTAAATGGATTAGGATAGTTAGTGTATAACCTGTAACTACTTGGAATTTCGTAACCTGTCTGGTTAATGTTTGTAAGTACTATTGTCTCTACATTTGAGTAAGGCGAATTTCCTGCCCCTGAAAATGCATATACTCTGTAATAATACCTTGTTCCGTAAACTAATCCGCTGGCATCTATGAAGTTTTGTACTCCTTCTCCAACAATTCCAATTAGCTGAAAATCCGTGGGCATACCAATGCTTCTTTCAATTTTAAAACCCTGCTCATTATTTGAATTGTCAAACCAGGACAAGAATATCTGATTGGATGAAACAACAGATGCTACAAGGTTTGTGGGTGCTTCAGGTGCGGGAGTACCTCCGTTTGTCGTTTTTAGTATCATACCGAAGGAACCTGCTCTCCAACCCGTAGTTGGTGTAACAAATGATATCCCGTATGTCCAGTTTGAAGTACCGCTCGAACCCTGAATCCAGTTTGTGCTTCCATTGCCTGTGGTGTAATAAGAACCGACATCACCCCCAACGTAACCATAGACCCCGTCTACAAAATCAATACATCGGGTTGTATATGTGTTCCCGAAAAATTGAGGCGTCCATGTTGTACCACCATTATTGGTAATATAAAAATTTACGTTTGAACCGGAAAAAGTTATAACACTTCTGTTCGCATCTACCAGGTAAACTCCTGTCATTGGCCCCGTTACACCCACACTTTGGGTGAACCAGCTGGTGCCTCCGTTAGTGGTTTTGCGTATCGTGCTTTGATCTCCAACTGCACAGCCTGTATTTGAGTTTAGAAAATGTATTGAGTTGAGATTTGATACTGTTCCTGAGGATTGGGTGTACCAGTTAATACCGCCATTCGATGTCTTTATTATCAGCCCATTATCTCCGCATGCAAATACTGTATTCGCATCAATGGCAAAGACTGAGTTCAGATCAAGTGTAAATCCGCTTGTTAAAACAAACCAGTTCGATCCGCCGTTTGTTGTTTTTCTTAACACCCCGGAGTCACCTGCTATAAACCCTGTGTTGTTATCTATAAATGATAGTCCCCTTAAGGTTTTGGCAGTTCCCACAGAAAGAGTAGACCAGCTTGTCCCTCCGTTAATTGATTTCTTTACTAATCCTGAATCGCCAACTACATAACCTGTAGAAAGATTTGTAAATTTTATCCCGTATAAGGCTTTAGTGGTGCCGCTGTTTTGAAGTGTCCAGTATGGCTGGGAAAATGATATTGAATTGATTGTAAAAGATAAAAAAAGAAAACTTGTAAATAGCGTTTTCATCTATTTACCCCCCTTTGATTTATTAGCTTACTCTGCTTTATAAGTTATGGGAAAAATTATAAATCTACAAGTACCATAATGTCTTGGAGCATCCTGAAATTAGTGACATAAATCCTCTGTTTATCCACTCCCCTGAATCCTGTATGGTTTATCTATATTTCAATTTGAAAATTTCACTCTATACATATTATAATTTGTTTAGTATTTTCCATTATGCCTGACCAATTTATACATCTTCATAATCATAGCCATTACTCCTTACTTGACGCTATATCCACCATAGATGGGATCGTAGATGCTGCAGTCGAACACAATATGCCTGCCGTTGCTCTTACCGATCACGGCGTTATGTACGGAGCTATGGAGTTTTATAAGAAGTGTAAAAAGAAGAACATAAAACCCATTATCGGATGTGAAGTCTATGTCGCGCAGTCAGGCTCGCGGCACGAAAAAGGAAAAAAGGATGTAGTATCCTCCAATAACGACGAAAAATCCACCGAAAATTCTGACGGTCTCTCAGCAACTAATATAAATTACGCCCACCTTGTCCTACTGGCTAAAAACGAAGAAGGTTACCGTAACCTCATTAAACTAGTGTCCATAGGACATACGGAAGGATTTTATTATAAGCCTCGCATTGACCTTGATGTATTACAGCAGTACAATAAAGGCCTTGTTGCTCTCTCAGCCTGTGCCGGTGGTGTAATTTCCTGTTACATTACACGAGGCGATATTGATATGGCGCGTACAATGGTAGGGAAGTACAAAGAAATTTTCGGGGATGACTTCTACCTGGAAATTCAGGACCATCTTACAATAGATGCGGAAAAGAAAGTGCTCGAGTGGATGCCTAAGTTCGCAAAAGAGTTCGGACTTAAGTTGATTGCGACAAATGATTGCCACTATATTAAGCCCGATCATGATATAGCGCATAATATATATCTTCACATCAGCGCTAAATCTAGCAAGCCCGTCGAAAGCTATATGATTACCGCTAAAGAGCATCTGCGTTACGGTACAGACCAGGTTTATTTTAAGTCTTCCGAAGAAATGTGTAAACTTTTCAAGGATTATCCTGAAGCGATTGCTTCAACTCTCGAAGTCGCCGAAAAATGCAATCTCGAACTCGACCTCTCAAAGAACCATATGCCTAACTTCGAAATTCCTAAAGGCGATAATTCTAAGTCACTCGATGAATATCTTGAAAAGATGTCACTGGAAGGTCTTAAGAAACGTATCCCGGATGCGGGTAAGGAAGCGAAGGAACGGTTAAACTACGAACTTTCCGTGATCGAGAAAATGAAGTTCGCCGGATACTTTCTTATTGTGCAGGACTTTATTCACGCCGCAAAACAGCGCGGTATCCTCGTTGGTCCCGGAAGGGGGTCAGCTGCAGGAAGCCTCGTCTGTTATGCCCTCGGAATTACTGATGTTAATCCGCTCGAATATAATCTGCTCTTCGAGCGTTTCCTTAATCCCGACCGTATATCTATGCCTGATATCGACGTGGATTTCCAGGACGACCGCCGCGACGAAATGATTCAGTACGCGAAAGAAAAATACGGAGAAAACGCCGTTGCGCAGATTATAACTTTCAATAAGCTTGCACCCCGCGGTGTATTAAAAGACGTGGGACGGGTGCTCAATTTCCCGTTCAATGAGATTAACGACCTGACAAAGCATATTCCCATTGTCTTCGGTAAAGTAACACCGCTCAGAAAATGCGTTGACGATGTCGAAGACTTTAAAAATTACTTCAAAAAAGCTCCGGCCGAATTCAAGGAAGACCGTAAACGCCTTCTCGAATACTCACAGGTGCTGGAAAATCTTAACAAAAACTCCTCTATACACGCCTCGGGTGTCGTTATTGCACCATCAGATGTCATAGACTATGTACCCCTATCTAAAGTGACAGGGGAGGAAGACGTATTCTGCACCCAGTATGACATGAACCAGCTCGAAGACGCAGGCCTAATTAAAATGGACTTCCTCGGGCTTAAGGAATTGAAAGTTATTAAACGTACTCTCGACCTGGTAAATGAACGTTATAATACAGACCTCTCCGTCGAAAAGATTCCGCTCGACGATGAAAAAACATACGAACTATTTGGCTCCGGCTCGACGATTGGCATTTTCCAGTTCTCCAAAAGCAAGATGCGTGAATACCTCTCAAAGCTGAAACCCAAGAATATCAACGACCTCGCTGCTATGAATGCGCTCTACCGCCCGGGACCAATGAAGCTTATCCCGGATTTCATCGATAAGCGTTTCGGCAAAAAGGAGGTCACATACCTACACCCTCTGATGGAAAACTCCCTCAAGGAAACCTACGGTATCATTGTGTTCCAGGAGCAGGTTATGCAGATAGCGCGTGAAGTTGCCGGCTTCACAATGGCTCAGGCAGACAATATGAGAAAAGCCATGGGTAAGAAGATCAAGGAGATGATGGCGCAAATCAAGACAGAATTCGTTAAAGGCGCGGAAAACAACGGGGTTCCTAAGAAGACCGCCAACAATATCTTTGCCTTGATACAGGATTTCGCCGATTACGGATTTAATAAATCTCACGGGGTTGCTTACTCTATTCTTGCTTTCTATACAGCTTACCTTAAAACACATTATCCGGTCGAATTCCTCGCCGTATCTATGGCTTGCCGTAAAGATAGCGAAACTGAATTACAGGAGCTTGCCTTCGAATGTAAAAAAATGAACGTCGAACTAAAATCGCCCAGCATTAATAGCGGTGCGGTAGACTTCGCCGTGAAGTACAGCGAGGAGAAAGGGAAACTCGGTGAAATTATCTACGGCCTTTCCGCTATAAAAAACGTCGGTGAAAAAGCCGTGCAAAATATCGTCGAAGAACGCGAGGAGAACGGTAAATACAAAAGCTTCCTCGACTTTCTTAAACGCGTCGACCTGCGCCTCGTTAATCGCAAGACATTGGAGGGCCTTATCTTCGCCGGTGCGTTTGACGAGATCGAGCCCGTTCGAAGAAAACTCTTCCTCAACATGGAACGCTGCGTCAGCTATGCTCAGCGCTACAAGACACTTCCCGAGTCTCAGGGACAGGAGGGTCTCTTCACTATGGGAAAAGGCGGCAATGAATACGAAGACAACTTTATACTTGATGATGCAGAGGACTTCCCCGAAACAGAAAAGTTTAATCTGGAAAAAGCCTCTATCGGCTTTTATCTTACCGGTCACCCTCTCGAAAAATACCGCGAGGAGATCGAAACGTTCGTTAACCTTGATTTCAGTGCCGACGTGAACGAACTCAACTTTGCCTCGCTCGGCACCGTCCGTATGTGCGGAGTTGTTACCAATTACAAAAACCGCATCTCTAAACGCGGTAAACGCTTCGCCACTTTTGACCTCGTGGACCTTTACGGCTCCGGGGAATGTGTCCTTTTCGAGACACTCCTCGAACAAAAAGGCAGCTTCCTCGGGGAGGATACACTCGTTTTCGTCGAAGGCAAAGCAGATGAGAACGGCGATTCCATAAAACTTGTTATCGAAGACATTATGCCAATCGAATCTCTGAAAGAGAGATATACTGAAAATCTGGTAATTAATGTTTTTGAGAAGGAAGATGATGTTTTTGATAAACTTGAGAAGATTAGAAACATAGTCGAATCCAACCCCGGTAACTGTAAACTGTTTTTTAATGTTATAAATAATGGTTCCTCGCAGGTTTATAGATCACGAGAATTTAAACTAAAACCCTCCGGGGATTTAATTTCCAACTTGAAAGAAATTGTTGGAGAAAGTAATTTAAAGTTAAATTAATCATAATTAAGAAAGGATTACACAAATGGCATTAATGGAAATCACTGACGGAAATTTTGACACTGAGGTTAAAAACTCCGATAAACCCGTTCTGATTGACTTTTGGGCTGTATGGTGCGGACCATGTAAGATGATCGCTCCTATAGTAGAGGAAATTGCAGATGAATATGATGGTAAAGTTAAAGTAGGTAAACTTGACGTTGATAATAACCAGCAGGTTGCTATGCAGTTCGGTATCAGAAGCATCCCGACCCTTCTTATCTTCAAAAATGGTGAAGTCGTTGACCAGATCGTTGGTGCGGTACCTAAAGGACATATTACTGATAAGCTGAACGCTCATCTGAACTAATTTTCCTTAATAATTAAACAAATCTATAATGTTAAAGTTAATCAGAAGCTCGATTTTGTTGCTTATGGTCGTTTCGTTGTTTACAATTACTTCTTGCGGGGACAATAAAGAAAACACCGAATCATCGGGTAATAAATCATCAAATAATACCGAATCTTCCGAATCGAATGATAACACCTCAAGCGGTGACATCGATATGTCATCCGGCGAATTCAAGATCACTTATCAGATGGACGGTAAAGACATGAAAGGTACTATGACACTTTACAAGATGGATAAAAAATTCAAAACCGATATGAAAGCCGATGCCGGAGGCATGGAAGGTATGAATAGTACTGCGATCTCTGATGGTGAGTACGTTTATTCAGTTGTTGACATGATGGGCACCAAAAAAGGCATCAAAATGAAGATCAGTGAATACGAAAAAGATGACGATTTTGGCAATATGGCTGACGTTGAAGAAGAACTTGCAAAGTATAAAAAAGTTGGTACCGAAACTATCCTCGGTAAAGAATGTGAAATTTACGAAACAAATGAAGAAGGTAACACGATTTCTGTCTATAACAAAAAAGCTGTTCTGAAAATGAAATCACCTGAGATGACTATCGTGGCTACTGATTTCGATACCAGCCCCGGATTATCGGATTCTGATTTCAAAATCCCTGACGACGTCGAGTTCGTCGATATGTATGAGTTATTAAAATGTAAGATAAATCACAAAAAACTCCAAAAGCTTAAAAACATCGTCACGTCCAAAACTAAGTTACATTATAGATTATTAAGATAATTTAAAAACCCCGGCATTCCTCCGGGGTTTTTCATATTTCATTATTACTTGACTGATTTAAATAATCTCACCACTTTATCTCATGCATAAAATTTACTGGTATGGATTCAAAAGACAACTGTTTGAATTTTATCACCTGTTGATGTCTGAAAATTTGATCGATTGTAATATTACCGAATTCTTTCCGCACTTCACCGGGAAAAAACTCGCCATCGATGAAGATTACTCATCAAAAATTAAATGGCTGGAAACACTGACTCTATGCAGCTCATAATTGACCACCTCACCTCAAAAAAATTCCTTCAGGGTGAGGACACTCAACTAAAAACCTTCAAATCCCATTTCAGAATTTCAGCGAATTCAAATATTCCCCAGCTCAAACCCCTGCTAAAAAAACTCGATTTCCTTTACCCGGAAACCTCCGGCTACCGATGCAAAGAACGCCTCTTCTACAAAGCCCGTAACAAAACCCCGCTATCAAAAATCCTCACCGAATTAACTCCACAAAATAACTGAACAGCAATAACTAACAGCAATAACTGAACATTGAAAATTGAACATTGAAGATTGTCAAAATCATTCTCCAATGATTTTGACCAGCACTCTCTTCTTCCGCTTTCCATCGAACTCTCCGTAAAATATTTGCTCCCATGGGCCGAAATCCAGCTCGCCCTTCGTTATCGCCACCACAACCTCTCTGCCCATTATTGTCCTCTTCAAATGCGCGTCCGCATTATCCTCGTAGCCGTTATGCTTATACTGCGAGTGAGGCTTCTCCGGTGCCAGCTTCTCCAGCCACGCCTCATAGTCCTGGTGCAGCCCGCCTTCATCATCATTAATGAAGACACTTGCCGTAATGTGCATAGCATTGCACAGCACCAGTCCCTCCTTTATGCCGCTCTCCCTGACACACTCCTCCACATCCGGGGTAATGTTTATCAACTCCCTCCGCTTCTTTATGTCAAACCACAACTCTTTCCTGTATGTCTTCATTTTACTTTTTTCTTAAAACTTATAAAATTCTCCATACTATTAAAATCCACTACCTCTTCACATTGTCATCCCCCGGACGCTTTGACCGGGGGATCTTTAGCTCGGCGAAGCCAATCCAGGCCATTCTTTTTCCACGTAATAATTATTCCATTCGGTCTGAAATCTACGGACGCGATTATTTCCCTGCCACGCCGTCAAGTGAAAGATACAATAACAAATAGTTCCCCCTCTCCTTTACAAGGAGAGGGGGCGAAGGCGAGGTGAGGTAGTGAACACTCTTTACTTATCTCCCTTTTAGAAAGGGGAGAAGTCACGGTTTGCGAAGTATGAGCAATTACCGTGACAGAGGGGTTTAGAATATTATAATCCTCTGTGCTCTCAGTGACTCTGTGGCATAACCACTTTCCATCCCAAAATTATTCAATCACATTTCAATTCTATTCTCCATAACTTTGTATAAATCCACTATATGGGCACAAAACAAAAGAAAAAGCTCATAATCCTCGGCTCTGGTTTCGCCGCCTACGGGGTCATTAAGAAGATTGACCTCGATCTCTATGATGTGATTAATATCAGTCCCCGTAACCATTTCCTTTTTACTCCTCTTTTACCAAGTACCACCGTTGGTACCATTGCATTCCGCAGCATCATCGAACCTATTCGCTCACTCCGCAAGATCCGCTTCTTTATGGGTGAATGTACCAGTATCGATTATGACAATAAAAAAGTAAAATGCATAGATAAAGACTCCGACGAAGAATTCGAATATGACTATGACTACCTTGTCATCGGAGTAGGGGAGATTACAAACACCTTCGGAATTGATAACGTAAAAAAATTCGCGTATTACTTACGCGAACTCAGTGACGCGCGCCGTATCCGCGTTAAGATAATAGACTGCTTCGAGGACGCTAACCTCCCCGGCTTATCTGAGGACGAGATCCGCGATAAGCTCCGCTTCGTAATCTGCGGAGGCGGTCCCACAGGAGTAGAATTTGCCGCCGAGCTGCACGACCTCCTGCAGGAAGACATAAAAAAGAAATATCCCGAACTCCTCAAATATACCGAGATAATCCTCGTTGACGCCGCCGAAAAGATACTTAGCTCATTCAGTAAGAAACTAAGCGAATATGCAATGAAAGTATTCAACCGTGCTAAGATCGACCTTAAAATGAACTCGATCGTGACTGAAGTAGAAAAAGACTTCGTTGTCCTGAAGGACGGAACTAAAGTAAAATACTCAATGCTTATTTGGGCTGCAGGTAACGCCCCGCTCCCATTCGTTAAAGAAACGCCCTTTGAAAAGGACAAACGCGGAAAGATCGTTACCGATAATTACTTCCGTGTACCCGGTTACGATGGTATCTTCGCAGTAGGGGACTGCTCCGAGATTAAAGATCAGCCGCTTCCCGCAACTGCGCAGGTTGCCCAGCGTGAGGGATACTTTATCGGGAAATTCCTCAATAAAATTGCAAAGGGAAAAGAATCAAAACCATTTCACTACAAAGACCTCGGCATGCTGGCTTATATCGGAAGTAATAAAGCTCTCGCCGACACACCGCAGTTTAAAGGCTCCGGCTTTAATACCTGGATCTTCTGGAGAAGTGCATACATCACTAAACTCGTTGGACTCCGAAACAAGATTCACGTCCTCTTTGACTGGATTATGACTTCCATCTTCGGCCGCGATCTCAGCAACTTCTGATCTTGTCATTCCCGCGAAAGCGGGAATCTAGACTAATTGCTTTAATACGAAAATTGTAAATAATTCTGATCATTAATCTTTGGACGAGCCATAACTAAACACCTGTACATTAATAATTAATAACTGATTAAATTACTCTCCACAATATCCACCCACTCAAAATCATCCCTGACTGTCATCACCATAAAATTTGATGTATCATAATCAAATCCATCTGACAGATCATAAACTCCCGGCTTGAATTCTATATCCATAAGTTCTACTATCGTCACAAATGATTCAACCTTCAGCGGAAATACTATCCTCATCGTATCACTCGTTTCGCTTCCCGTTTGGATGATCGTTACATTGGAAACACATTCATACGCGTGCATCAGATCTGCATATCTGAAACCCCCTTCTGACATCTCATTTCTAAGATCTTCACAGTAAAATTCTGAAATGTCTATTTTTGACCTGTAATATTCATGCCACTGGGTGTCGATTGATTTTGTCTTGGGTGAGCAGAGCTTGCTCGAATATTGGTATGTGTATCCTTCCTCCGGTTTTACTTTAACTGTAATGGAATATCCTGGGTCCTGAGCGAATAATGCACCTGTGGCGGTCAGTAAAAATAGTACAATTAACAATTTTCTCATAAACATAATCAGTATCCCTACGCCGGTAGGCGATAAATTATTTTTAATCTCCCCTTAGTACAAAGGGTAGAAGACATGACCTGCGAGTAGCGAGCAGTAGTCATGTCAGAGGGGTTTAATCAAATCCGGTAATTTAATACCAAACGCATCAAACCATCCTGAACATTAATCATTAAGTAAATTACTCTCCTTAACATCCACCCACTCGTATCCCTCCTTCAGCCGCATTTCCAGGTAATTTGTTGTGTCATACTCGAATGCATCCGTCAGATCGTAAACCCCCGGCCTGAATTCAATCCCCGTAAGATCTACACTCGTAACAAACGATTCTACCTTAAAAGGAAATACGATTTGCATCCAATCGACCAATTCACCGTCCGTTCTTAAGATTGTTATGTTCGCGATTTGTTCATACACATGTATCTGGTTGCTGTAAGAATACCCTTCATCACTTCTGTTCTGAAGCTCATAGCAATAATAGTCTTTCATATCCACTTTGCTCCAGTCGATGTCTGACGTCTCGCCGGTGAACCATTTGGGATCCGTAGTTGAATTCAGTTTGCATAGTGAATTCTTGTAATGATATGAATACCCCTTCTCGTGTGCTACTTTTACTTT